>JACIWT010000022.1 GCA_014360825.1 Chloroflexota bacterium
GGCGGTGTATTCTCTGATGTTCTTCGGGACTGCGCCTTTCGGGTCATTGCAGGCGGGAACATTGGCTCAGGTGTTCGGTCCCACGGCAGGGGTGGCTGTTGGGGCGGCCATCAGTTTGGCTTTTGCGGTGGGTGTCGCGCTGGCAGTGCCTTCGTTGCGGCAGATGTCGGAGTAGCCCTCACCCCCTGGGTTAGCGATTGAAATCGCGCCTATGGGACGCTGCGCGCCGGCCGTCCGCCTGCGCGGACGGGTAATTGCGTCCCCGCAGGGGGACGTTTGGCCGAAGGCCCGCGAGGAGCGGTTTCAACCGCCGGCTGGTAGCGGATGTGACGGCTACGTTCTCTCCGTTCTCGGGCAGTTTTACTGCCCGACGAAGCGGGCTTGCGCTGGATGGCTATCAGCGGATTCGGGGAACGCATTGAGCGGGTGGCCCTCACCCCCGGCCTGCGGCCACCCCCTCTCGTTCCCCCTCCCCGTTGACGGGGAGGGTCGGGGTGGGGCGGAGAGGGGGCAGCCGTCGAATGGAATCGCCCGTGTGCGACGGCTGCTTTTGCGCAGCCCGCCGTCGAATGGAATCGCCCGTGTGCGACGGCTACGGTTGGGAAGTCCCTGCGGGACTGGGTATCCTCCCGCGGGTTTACAACCTGCGGGAGGATAGGCTGTTTTCATTCACATTGACAACCCGCCACATTCGTGGTATCCTGGTAGCAGCACGGGTCTGGGGAGCAGAACGGGTTGCCGGCGGAGATCCATTCATCCGCTGCGAAACCGCTGACGGAAGGAGGCTGGGATGGGTTTCTGGCTGCAGGTCCTGATCCAATTTCTGGGTGGCCTCCTGGTAGTCATCGTGGTGGCCTTGGCCGGGCGGGCTGGCGCGCATTTCATTCGCCAGCGCCGACGGGAGACTGCTCCGCCCGCCGAGGTGCGCCCCCTGCGCCTCCTGGTCGTCCTCAGCCGGCCGCTGCTGGCCTGGTACCGCGTGGACACCAACGAGCAACTGGTGCCCACCGAGAACCTCTCTGAGGACGAGTGGTACTGGGTGCCGGTCCCGCCGCTGAGTGTAACCCTGAGCCAGGAGACGCTCGAAAGGGCTCTGCGCAGCACCCGCGCTCCCATTGCCGTGCGCTTCCTGCACCCGCCCACTCTCGCCGCCCTACAGCAGGCCCTCCTCGAAGCAGAAGGTTACGATGCTCTCCTCTTCGACGGCCACGGCTTGAAGGATGGCACCCTGGCCTTCGAGAGCCCCTACGGTGAAGGGCACCTCGTCTCGCCCGACAAACTGGCCCGCTACCTGCGGGACAGCGGCGTGCGCCTGGTCTGCCTGAGCGCCTGTTACTCCGCCCAAACAGCCACCGCCCTGCACAAGGCGGGCATCCCTGCCGTGGTGGGGATGACCCAGACTGTGCCTGAGGATGTGGCTGCCCACTTCGTCGCCGCTACCTTCGCTGCCCTGGCCGGAGGGCACGACGTCTGGCGAGCCCTGGAGGAGGGGCGCAAGGCCATCGCCGCCCGCTTCGGGGCCCAGGCAGAAGAGGAGGTCATCCCCCAACTTTTCGCTCGGCGCTGGCCACCCCTGCGCCTGGCCCGGCCGGGTGTTACGGGTGAGTACACCGAGTTGGGCACACCGCTGCCCACTCCGGCCCCGTCGTCTGTCGAACTGGTGGGCCGGGAACTGGACACCGTGCTGGTCAACCGGTTACTGGTGCATTACCCCCTGGTTACCCTGAGTGGCATCGGCGGGGTGGGCAAGACGAGATTGGCCCAGGCGGTGGCTCGCTGGCACTGGGAGCGGGGCCGCTTCCCCGGAGGCGTGTTCTGGGTGGACCTGGCCGACGAGCGGGACGGCCGCGCCCTGGCCGATGCCCTGCTGCGAGAACTGCGCATCGCCTATCAGCCCACGCCCGGTCTGGATGAGGTCGGCCTCTTCCGCGATAAGGTGAGGGTGATTGCCCGACGCCTGGGTCGGTGCGGACAGGGCGGGGACATAGCCCCGCCCCAAGGACAGGGCGGAGACACCGCTCCGCCCCTACTGGTGCTGGACAATTTCGAGACGGTAGGGGATGAGGACGGGGCCTGGTTGGTGCGAGAATTGTCCTGCATCGAGGGGCTGCGCCTGCTGGTTACCTCCCGCCGCCGGATCGGAACTCCCGAGGAGAAGTGGCACGAGGTCTTGCCCCTGGGGGTGAAACCAGCGGTGGATCTCTTCGCCGAGCGGGCGGGGCTGACCTTGACGGAGGAAGAGAGGCCTCTGGCGGAGGATATCTGCGAGGAGGTGGACCGCATTCCCCTGGCCATCGAGCAGGTGGCCCTCCACGCCCGGCAGGGCAAACCCCTGGCGGAGATCCGGGAGGACCTGCGGGAAACCGCCTTCCGCCTGACGGTGGCCGAGAAGTCGGGCTACCCCGAGCGGCAGCGGGGGCTGGCCATCTCCTTCCGCTACACCTTCGACCACCTCTCCGAGGACGCCCAGCGCCTGTTCTGCATCCTCTCGCTTTTCCGCGGCGGCGCGTCGCGGGAGGCGGTAGGGCAAGTTGCCAACTTGCCCTACTGGGACCTGGCCCTGGAGGAGTTGGGCAACTGGAGCCAGGTGCAGGCCGAACGCCTGGATGGGATGATCCGCTACACGATGCTGCCCACGGTGGCCGAATACGCCGAACTGCAATGGAAGGAGAGCGGGCCGCGGTTGGGATTGGACGCGACGGCCCTGGCCCGTCGCCACGCTGAGTACTTCCTGGCCCTGGCGCGATGGGAGGATGCTTGCCTGGACCCGGTGCGGAGACAAGAAATCCTGAAGGATCCCCCGCAGTGGCTGGCCGGGGTGCCGCCCGAGGAGCGGGCGCGGGCCCTGATGCAGGGGGCCCTGGCCGCCCTGGAGACCGAGCGAGGCAACCTGTTGGCCGCTGCGGAGAGAGCATACGAGATGAGCGCTTGGCCCCTGGTGTCGGGCCTGGCCGCGAACCTGGCCCGCTTCTTCGACATTCGCTCCTACTGGGCGGATGGGGTGCGGGTGGGGGAGTGGGCGGTGGGGGCGGCACGAGAGGCGAAGGACCGGGCCGCCGAGGGCGTAGCCCTGGGCAACCTGGGCAACGTCTACCTGCAGCAGGGGCGCTGGGGGGAGGCCATCGAGAAGTATGAGCAGGCCTTGCCTATATTCCGGGAGTTGGGGGACCGGCACGGGGAGGGCCAGACGCTGAACAATCTGGGCATCGTCTACCGGATGCAGGGGCGCTGGGGGGAGGCCATCGCGTGCTACGAGGAGTCCTTGCGCATCAAGCGGGAGCTGGGGGATCGGCACGGGGAGGGCCAGACGCTGACGAACCTGGGCGTTCTCTACGAGAAGCAGGGCCAGATGGAGAAGGCGGTCGCCCTGTGGCGCGAGGCGCTCACCAAACTGCACCCGGATTCACCGGAGTATAAGACGGTGGAGGGATGGCTGGCGGCGGATGGCCCTCACCCCTAACCCCTCTCCCTCCAGGGAGAGGGGAATGGCAGGGCAGTTGCCTGGGTAGTACGGTGGGCCAGTAGTAGGGCAGGGCAGGTTTCTATACCTGCGCTGGATGGCTATCAGCGGATAGGTAGCGGATGAACGGATGAGCCCCCAGACTTCCGAAGTTTCTGAAACTTCGGAAGTCTGAAGTCTGGCGCTATGCTGCAGACCATCCGCTGATAGCCCCGCCGTCGAATGAATCGCCCGTGTGCAGCGGTTGCGTTTGCGCATCCTCGCCGTCGAATGGAATTCGACGGCTACGGGTAGGAAGTCCCTGCGGGACTGCGGTGGGCGGGGCAGGTACCCATACCTGCGCTGGATGGCTATCAGCGGATAGGTAGCGGATTAGCGGACGGACCTCACCCCCGGCCTGCGGCCACCCCCTCTCGTTCCCCCTCCCCGTCGACGGGGAGGGTCGGGGTGGGGCGGAGAGCGGGCAGGGGTGAGGTTGTACCCTACTGCCGTCGGCGGTGCTCCTTGTCTCCCCTTCACCCTGTCTCCCCGTCACTTTCACCGCAGGCCATCCGCTCATAGTCTCTCCCCCTCCCCTTGTCACCCCATCCCCCCATCCCCCCATCCCCCCATCTCCCCCTCACCCCATCTCCCCGTCTCCTAGTCTCCCTTGAGGCGGCGCTCCAGGGCGCGCAGGCGTGGCGCTACCACCGCTCGCTCGTAGCCCAAGAGTCCGAGCAGGGTAACCAGCACCGCGATCAGCACCTGACGCACGATGGGCCACAGGATCGGCCACAGTTCTTGCCACGACATATTCTCACCTCCTTCCTTCGCGCCCACCCACCCCACCCTGACCACCTCACCACCTTAGACCTCACCCCTACCCCCTCACCCCCTTCCCCTCTCCGTCAACGGAGAGGGGAAGGGGCAGGAGATGGGGTGAGGTTATGATTTCAGCGCGTACCACGCGGCGAAGGTGAACGATGGCGACGTGCCGCCCAACTGGTAGGCCACCCGGAAAAGCGACCCACAGGTGGTCAGCGCCAGCAATTTCTTGCCGGTGGTGTTATTCCACTGCGTGAAACTGGCCGCCACGAACCAGGTGGTGCCGCCGTCGGGTGAGACCTCGATGTCCACGTCCAGGGTGGGGCTCGTGCCCGACACCGCAGTGACGTCCACCATCACCAGCAACTCGTGGGCCCAGTCGCAGGCCACCGCCGCCGATTGCCCATCGGAGGTGCGCGCCGCGCTGGCCAAGAGGATCCCATCCTCGGTTACCCCACAGGTGGGGTAGGGGATCCCGTTCTCGTCATACTTCACGCTCATCGTCTTGCCTCCTGTATCCTGCCTCTTGCATCCTGCCTCCTGCCTCTTGCATCCTGCCTCCTGCCTCTTGCATCTTGCCCCTTGCCTCTTGCATCATGAGAGCGGGCGGATGCCCTTGAGCCGGGCCAGGGCCGCCTTGCGGAAAAGCGCCAGGCCGCAGTACCACTTGATGCGATGTCGCCGGGCGTCCTTGGTCTCCATCGGGCCCACGTCCTCGTGGACGATGCCGCCGTTCTCCAGACCTATCACCCCGCGCATCATCCCGAACTGGATGAACCAGATGCTGGTGCAATCCGAGGATGTGCCCTGGGTCTCGGTGTTGAGGATGAAGTCGTCGGCGGCGATGGGGATGCCGTCGTAGGTTTCGATGCGCCGGCCGAAGGCGTTCACGTGGGCTTCCTCCGAGACCCCTGCCGCTCGGCGCAGGGTCTTGAGTTCGCGCAAGGTGCGCTTGCTCATGCAGATCAGGTCCGGTCGGCCAGGGGCCACCAGGTCGAGGGCTTCGTCGAATTTGGCCAGGGTGAGTTTGGCCCCGTTGGTGCCCATGCTCACCTCCTGCCCCGCATCCACCAGTTTTGCCAGGCCGTCGAAGGCGTTTTCGTCCTCGGCGGTATCGCCGTAGTAGAAGGTCTCCATGAATTTGTGGGCTACCGCTTTGGCTTTGGCAGCGATGACCGCGGCGGTGAGGTCGTTGTGGCTGGCGTAGGTGGCTTGGAGGAAGGCGTCTATGTCGGCGTTATCGCCCAAGATGGCTAAGGTGGCGGTTACCTGCTCGAAGGTGGGCGCCGACTCGCCCCATTCGGCGTTGGGGGCATGGAATTCGGCGTCGCCCAGGGTGGCCTCGCGGTTGTATTTGAGCGCTGAGCCGGTGATGGCCATGAAGGGCAGGTAGTCGAAGACGGCGGATTCCTTCACGATGGCCTCGATCACGCCGCGCAGGAGCAGGTCCTGGGTCAATTTGGCTGCTTCAGTTTTGCTGAGTGGCATTTATACCTCCTTTGTGGATTGCGGTAGGACAAATTGCCAATTTGTCCTACCGTCTGGATAGGCCGACGGCGATTTTCGCCTCGGGGGAGAGGGCCGAGAGGTCCTCGGCGATGATTTGGCGGGGTGCGCCGCCCAGGGGTGTGGCTTGCCCCACGATGCGCTCCCGCAGGCTGGCGAAGGCAGATTTTGCCCGCTCCAGGCTGGAGTCCACTTCCTCGATGGTCTGGCCAGCCACCAGGTCGGGCACGATGTCGGCGTGGGCGGCGATGACCTGCTGGCGGTAGCGAGCCACGGCGGTGGCGTAGTCCTGGCGGGCGGCGTCGCGCTCGGCGGTGAGGGCTTGGAGCGTGGCCTGGGCAGCGTCGAGTTCGGCGCGCAGGCGCTCGAGTTCGGACGGTTCATCTTGGGCAGGCACGAGGCCCGCCCCTACATCCTGGGCGGGCACAAGGCCTGGCCCTACGTCTTGGGTGGGCACAAGACCTGGCACTGCGTCTTGGGCAGGCACGAGGCCTGCCCCTACGTCTTGGGTGGCGGTCGGTTCGGTTTCCATAGGTATCACCTCCTTTCCGTTGGGCGAAGTATCGCCTCGCCCCTACATTTCCTCGCGCACGCGGTTCATCCCTTCCGTTGGGCGAGGCATCGCCTCGCCCCTACATTTCCTCGCGCACGCGGTTCATCCCTTCCGTTGGACGAGGCATCGCCTCGCCCCTACGTTTCCTCGCGCACACGGTTCAGCTCGGCCTCTGGGTCTTTGATGCCGGTGAGGAGGGCGGCGGTGCGGCGGCTGTGGATGCCCGCGCCCACCAGGGCCACCTCTCGCGCGGCCACTTCGCCCTCGTCCTCCGGCAAGACCGGGCCGAAACTCACTTGGGTGCGCTTGCTGCCATACTCGGCGCCGGTCATGCGCTCCAGCACCGAGAGGATCATCCAGTTGCGCTGGCGTACCATCGCCCCCCAGATCAGGCGCTTGACTTCCACCATATCCACCAGGGGGTCGAGTTCCAGGCGCATAGCACGCCAGGCTTCGGCTTTCGATTGTCCCAGGGCAGCGCGGGGGACGGCGCTCAGGTCGTGGAGGACGCCGAGCAGGAGTTCGATGGAGCGCAGGTGGTATTCGCCCACTGGGCCCAATAGATCCAGCACCTGGGCCCGCGCCCCCGGCGGGATGTGCCACACTTCCCCCGGCCCCACGCGGATGCCCCGCGAGGAGTCCACGCCCTCCAATAGCACCACCGGGTTCCCCGAGACGCGCATCAGCCACATCAGGGTGCTCAGGCGCTCGTTGAGTTGCTGGCAGACCGGGCGGATGATCTCCACATCGGCGCGGCCCCAGAACTCCTTGGGGCGCTTGAGATTGGGCCAGATGGTGTAGGGCAGGAAGCCGTATGGATTGGGTTGGCGGGAGACCTGCGCGCCGTCGGCGTAGAGGGTGGTGGTCTCGGCGGTCCAGTCTTCGATGATCTCGACCTCGGCGCTCTGGGCGCGCAACCCGAACCAGTATTCCGCTTCCTCGCCGGCCAGGTGGTAACGCTGGACCACGCGGTACAGGTCGCGGAAGTTGTCGCCGCGCCACCAGGCCCAGAGGCCCTCCACGCAGACCGGCAACACGCGCACCCGCTGGCGGCGGGGATCCCAGCGGACGGTGTAGCAGCCATCGCCCAGGACGGCGGCATCCACCGCAGTCTCATAATCGGCGATGTCCAATTGTTCGGTCTCGTAGACATCGTAGAGGGCATCGCGGGCTCGCTCGGCGCTGGCGAGGGCTTCGGGCATCTCCGCCCAGGGCAGGACACGGAACTCCATCCCGCGCACCAGTTTGGAGGCGGTTACTTCCACCAGGCGTTGGGCGTAGTTGAAGACTTCGCGCACCTCGTCGGCGCGCTGGCGCGTGGTGCGGGGATGCTGCTGGTAGAGTTCGCCGTTGTAGAAGTCCAGGTTGGCGCGGTAGCGGGCCATGCGCTCGGCGTCGCGCGAGGTGAGGGCGTCGGAGAGGGTGGAGCCGAACAATTTGCCAGTGAGATCACGCAGGATAGACATAGTACCTCCTGTAGGACAAATTGGCAATTTGTCCTACTACTACGGATAGGCCGGTTCGGGGATGCCTCGCCCCTACTCGCCTACGGCCACCCGGGGCCGCCAGTCCACCTCATCCAGCCGGGCGCACAGGGCGGCGCTGACCAGCAGGTCGTCGTGCACCGCCGGGTCGGCGACGCCCCAGCGCATCCGTCGCGCCGGGCCGGGCAGCACCTCGGCCTGGGCGGCCTGCACCTCACGCCAGAATTGCGCCGTATCGGGCGCACCGTCGTCGGCGTACTCCTTGTAGCGCCCGCTGTCCACCACCGCCAGGAAGCCCCATCCCAGATCCGATTTGGTGGCCAGGTTGAAGGCGTAGGGTATCACCTGGCGGGGGTAGCGGGCGGTTAGGAAGCCGGAAAGGCCGGCACCAATGCCCGTGGCGTCCACCACGATCCAGCGGGGATGCCAGGTCTCCGCCAGGTCGGTCAGGGCGGCGTAGAGGGTCGGTTGGCCGACACCCGTCCAGCGGCGGCGATCGAGGACGCGGTAGGTGGGCAGGGCAGTGATGCCGGTGGGCGGCTCGACGGCCACGATAGTCAGGGCGGTGGAGTCGCGGCGGACCGGGCCCAGGTCGGGCAAGCCCAATTGCGTCGGGCGCTGCAGGATGGTCTCGTCGCCGCCGGCCACATCCAGCAGGAACGCCACCATCTGCCCTGGGGCGATGGGTCGGGTCTGGCGGGGGTGGGTGCCGCGCATCGTCTCCTGGCGCGCTGGCGGGAACATCTGCGCCTCCTGGTCAATTTCCTCCAGGAAATACTGGGTGCGGATCATAGGGTGCTGACGTCCCAGGCGGGCGATCTCAGCGTTGACATAATCGCGATAGGCGGGAACCTGCGTCGCCACCGCTTCGGCGTCGGCCACGAAGACGCGGCGGATGCCATCGGCGGCTTCCAGTCGGTGCAGGGCGCGTACCTGGTGCGATAGGAGAGTGTTGGAGGTCCAGGCGGTGCCGTAGAAGACGGTGGTGGCGTTGGTGGAGGCAGCCATGGGGGCGAATTCCTTATCCCACTTGCTGGGGTCCACGTCCTGGGCCTCGTCGCATTCTAAGAGGAGCGAGGCGGTCTGGCCGACGACGTGGGCCTGGGGGTGGGCGGAGAGGAAGTGGACTTGAGCACGCCCGAAGCAGACGATGTGGCCATCCTCGATGGATTGCAGGCTCTGGGGGAAGGCGGAGAGGCAGTCGCGGAGGCGGCGCAGGCTGATGGCGGCCTGGGGGCGGAAGGTGGGGGCGGCCTTGACGATAGTGGCCCCGGCTACTCGGTGATAGAGGACGAGCAGATAGGCCTCCACCTGGGCGCTGAGTTCGTTTTTCCCGGCCTGGCGCGCCATCACGATGGCGAAGGTGAGGCCGCGGCAATGCAAGACGCTGTCTAAGATGGCCCGCGCCGGTTCGAGTTGGTACGGGCGCAACTCGCGGCCCACCACGTAGCGTGAGAAAGGACGGATGTCGGCCAGGCAACGGAGAAGGGCTTTTTGCAGTGTCACTTCGCATCACCGTGGAAAGGATGCAGGGGGCAGGATGCAAGATGCGGGATGCGGGATGCAGGAGGCGGGATGCAGGAGGCAAGATGCGGGAGGCAGGATGCGGGATGCGGAGTCTTGCTTCCTGCTTCATGCCTCTTGCCCCTTGCCTCATGCCCCTTGCCCCTTGCCTCATGCCCCTTGCTTCCTGCTTCTTGCCTCTTGCTTCTTTTCTGGGGAGGGCCCTGGAGGGGCAGGACAGGGCCCGGGTTGGAGCGGGGATCGGAAGGGCGGCAGCTCCGACATCCTGCCGGCAATGCCCCTCTGCCGGGGCCGCCGCGGGTGAAAGGCGTTGAGAGTGTATGGCCATACACCCCTACAGCGACACGCCCCACTCACTGGCCAGTTCGTCCAGGGCTGCGCCCAGCCGTTCGGTCAAGCCGTCGTCGGGTTTGCCGGTCAGGTCGCGGCGGGCGCGGATGGCACGCACCAGGCTGTCCACTCCTCGGCGCAGGAGTTCCAGCGCTCGGGCGGGATCATCTTCGCCGTAGCGCTCGATGACCCGGCGGATGGCCAAACGCAGGAGGGCGATCTCGGCGTCCACGCTTTCGTCGGCGGTGGCTTTGGCCAGGGCGTCGAGTTCGGCGGCGGTGAAGAGGTCGGCGTAGGGCAAAATGGGTTCTGCCGCAGGGGCACGGCGTGCCGTGCCCCTACCCTCCATGAGGTGAGGGGTGTGGCTGCGACAGCGAGATGTCCCCCGCATCGCCCAAGCGCGGCAACCGGGCACCTCACAGCGGCGCGATGGTATCCTCTGGCTCATAGATCCCTCGCGGTGGAGAAACGGCTTTGCCCCGTCCCTCATCTCCGTCTTCTCTGCCGGCGTCAGGACAGGGGAGGGGGCAACCCAGTGGCGCGGCCATGGCGCTGGCCAAGAGGCAGAGGAGGAGGGCACCAGCGCGGGCGGTGAGGGCGCGCGGCTCCACGTCCCTCTCGGTCGTTTCACCGATGTGAAGGGAATGCAAACGGCCCGACCGCTGGTCTGGTCGGGCCGTAACGCATGACTGGCTGGCGTGTAGTGAGATCAAGGTCCACCTCCTATACTGACCATAGTATAGCACAAATGTTCTATTTTGTCAAATCGGAGAAACAGCCCAATTCCTTTGTTAAGGGAGTAGAATGTGGTGATCGTCGCATAAGCGTTGCAAAACGGTTCAAAACGAGAGGCAGATGAAAAAACTGTAATGAAAATCGTTCCGAAAAAGGTTCAAGGTTACAAAATTTTCACTTTTGTATACCATTTTGAAACTTAATATACATCTTTCTTTCATGTTGCAGTAGTATAAAATGAGTGCAAATTGAGTAGCCGCAGTGACATCGTAGAAGGAGAAACCAACGTGACCCAGATGACCGCAGTAGCAAGAAGGCGCGGGCTACTCGCCAAGGTGGCGATTGATTTGGAGCGCATGGTGGCCCTCCAGAAGGCGATCGAAATCGAACTGGCTTGTGTGCGACGCTGCGGCGAACTGCAGGAGGCTTTTACCAAGGGTTATATCACGGAGCAGGAGTTCCACGAGGAATCGGAACTCGTCAATCAATTGACCGAACTGCGTCTGGGGCGGCTCGGCATCCAAACCATACGTTCTACTCCAGGGCCGAACCATTGACGCTTCGGGATTGGCAGCGCCCGTCGCGGCTAAGGGCGGGGTCTCGGCGGGCGCTGACATTCGACGGGGTACAAGCATTCAACCATCCAACACAGCCTCATCGCAGACCCATTGCCGAAAACTCTTGTCCCTCGTCCGAGAGAAGGCTGGCCAATAACCAGCCTTTCTCTTTTTGGGTCGGACAGGTAGAGCAACCTTAGAGCAACCTGGCGAAGGTTCTGAACCTTCGCCAGGTTGCACAGACTTCCGAAGTCTCCGAGACTTCGGAAGTCTGTCGTTCATAGCCCATTTGCGTTTTTCACCCCCTTATGATACACTCCGAACACATTGGGTGCACCCAACGAAAGGAGACCCCAAAATGCGCACCTTAACTCTCGTCGGCATTTGTTTCGCCCTGGCGGTGGCCTTATTCGCCGGGGCCTCTCCGCCGCAGGTGGCGGGCCACTCCCCTCCGGCTCCACTCCACAGCGTGCACGTTGATCCCTTATCTCCCGCTCACCGGCCTCCATCGGGCCCCGCCTTGCCACCGGCAGTTCCAGGCTCAAGCATCGCGACCCAACCTTGGCCCCTCCTCTACCAAGACGATTTCAGCAACCCCGCCAGCGGCTGGCCAGTGGTCACGAGAGAATGCTTTACCACAGCCTACCAGGCCGGCGAATACGCGGTCAATGTTTTGTGTCCGCGGACGATGGTTCTGTTGGCACTCAACCTTGATGTCACTGACTTCGAGTTCTCCCTGGATGGGCGCACCACCGTGGCTCAGGCCGATGTAACCTATGGCCAGATATTCCGCGTGGTGGGGATGGGCACCCCGAGCATTGCCTACTACTTATTCGAGGTGTACCCGCCGGATAAGCAATATGCGGTCTCGCTCTTCCACAACGGTGGATGGACCACCCTGATTGCCTGGACAACCTCGTCTGCCATCAACAGCGGCACTACCAAGAACGTGATGCGCGTGGTGGGCGTAGGGTCCCACTTCGATTTGTACATCAATGACCAACAAGTGAACTCTTTCACTGACTCCACCTTGCCCTCTGGCTCCACAGGCTTCGCCGCCTTCAACTACCGCGAGTCGGGCACGGCCAACACTGCTTTTGATAACTACAAGTTGTGGGGGGTGCAACTTGGCGGGCCGACGCCTTCGCCCACGGCCACCCAGACTGTCGGCGCGACGGCCACCGCCACCCAGACTCAGCCGGCGGTGACACCCACCGCGACCCAGACTGTCGGCGCGACGGCCACGGCGACCCGCACGCCGGGGATGGCCCAAGTGTTCCTGCCCATCATCCGCAAAGGGTTCCCGCTGCCTATTCCCACCCCGACACGAACCCCCACACCCACGCGCACGCCACAACCCGGCGCGCCCGCCCCCGGTCACTGGGTGGGCACCACCAGTCGCGAGCACCCGATGTCCTTTGATGTCTCCGTGGACTCGACGCAGTGGTTCAGTTTCACCCTGACTACCGACTGGAGTGCGCCGCAGTACGGGGCGACGGGGACCACCAGGATCACGATCAACGGACCCGGTCCCATCGCAAATGGCCATTTCGACTATTCCGGCTCCTTTGCCTTCAGTGGCGATTTCACATCCTCTACCAGCGCCAACGGCACCTACACGTTCACTGGTTATCCGATCGTGATTGGCTTGCCGGGGCCGCCCTATGTGGCCACATACTATCTGAATCAGTCCGGCACCTGGACGGCGAATAAGCCGTAGGGCAAGTTGCCAACTTGTCGGCTAGAAACCTTAAACCTTGCGAAGGTTGTCCAAACCTTCGCAAGGTTTTGTTTCCCATATGCGCGGCAGTATAACTGCCGCTGAACGAGAGGTGTACAGACTTCCGAAGTCTCCGAGACTTCGGAAGTCTGTGGAAGTCTGTCGGGAATATCGCCGTCTGGAGACGGCTCCCACGTTGTCCTCCAAAAATATCCTCCCGCAGGTTTCAGAACCTGCGGGAGGATAGACCCACTACGGGTCGCCGCCCTTACGTTCCCCCGCAGTTGCACTGCGGGTCGCCTTAGCAGCCTGGGAGTGCGCGGCAGTATAACTGCCGCTGAACGAGGGTGCACGGCAGTATAACTGCCGCTGAACGAGTTGACCGCCTATTTGCCTTTTTCCAATCCCCCGCAGTATACTCCAGGTGCACCTGACGGATAGTTTAAGGTTGGGAGCAAGGAGGAAATGTGAAAGAGAATAAAGTGTTGTGGTTGGTAACAGTCGGGCTGATCCTCTCTTTGGTGGCCTGCGGCCCAAAGGCAGCGGCACCAGAAGAGAAGCCTAGCCCCACGCCAAAGGTGGTGGTTCCCACCGTACCCCCGCCGACGCCCACGCCCCTCACCCCGCCGACCGAGGAGATCCCACGGCCAGAGGTGGACCCCAACGCCCTGGCTGGGCTGAACAGTTATCGCTCCCGGTTCACCTGGCGCTGGACCGCCGAGGATGGCACAGTGGAAGGGATAAACGCGGAGCAAGAGGAGAGGCGCCAGCCCGCGGCCCGACGCATCGTGTTCCGGGAAGAGGGCGGCGCGGGAGCAGGCTGGACGATGATTCAGATCGGCGACACCCAGTGGATGGACTTCGGCCAGGGCTGGATGCAATACCAGCAGAAGCCCGAAGACCTGCTCACGTTCGGTCAGGGATTCTTCGGTTTCGAGGACATCGCTAACACGGTGGATACTTCCACCGATTACCGCTATGTGGGCGTAGAGACCGTCAACGGCATACGCACCCGCCACTACGTCCTCACCTTCAGCCCGGCGATGATCGCCGCCCTGAGTAAGGGAGAGGTCAGCGATGTCCAGAGCGAGGCCTGGATCGCCGACCAACCCGGCTTGCCGGCGTTCACCGCCCGCTACCTCCTGCGGTGGAAGGAGACCCGAGAGGGCAAGAGCGGCAGCGCGGAGTACATCTTCGAGGTCTATGACGTGAATGTTCCCATCTCCATCGAGGCGCCGGCGGTCACCACCGGCCTGCCCGAGGATGTGCCGCTCTATCCCAATGCGACGGAATTCTTCGCGATGGAGGGGATGGTCTCGTTCTCGGTGGCCGACGATGTGGCGACGGTGGCGGATTTCTACCGGGCACGACTGGCCGCCAACGGTTGGAGCAAAGACAGCGACCAAACGTTGGAGGGGACGGTGATGCAGGGTTGGAGCAAGGCAGGCCGCACCATCCAGGTGATGATCAGCACCAAGGATGGCGGCAGCCAGGTGATGATCACCATCCCGAAGTAGCGGACCAAACCTCCCGCAGGTTCTGAACCTGCGGGAGGTTTTCTCCTCCCGGTGAAAGGGGGTGCGGATGTCGGAGAAGGAGGGAGCATTCCGGGGCCTTACGTTCGGGGCGCAGCAACTGGTAGAGAACGCTGTGCAGAAGCGACAAGAGGGCAAGCACGCGCAAATGGGCGTGTATCACTGGCTGCTCGCTTTGGTGGAGCGACACGGGGCGATGGCGGAGGCGATGGCGCAGGGACTGGAGGCAGCATCGCTGCGGCGGCACCTGCGCGAACAGTTGCAGCAGGGCAACGTGGGCAAGTTGCTGGACCAGGAGACGGTGTTGCGCCTGGCCAGCGAACGAGCACAGACGCGGTGCAAAGCCCAGGCGGCCGAGCGTGATCTCGCGGCCGTCATCCTCACTGCCGCCGGCTACACGTTAACCGAGCAGCCAGGTGTTACCACCCCTCCCCCCAGCCTCGAACCCTCGGCTTACCGCCCCCGTGCTGCCCAACCCACGCCCACGTTAGAGCAGTTCGGACGTGACCTGACCCGCGCGGCCCAGGAAGGCAAATTGAACCCCGTGGTAGGGCGCCAGGAAGAGATCCAACTGGTCATCGAAACCCTCTGTCGGCGCACGAAGCGTAACCCCGTCCTCGTGGGGCCTGCGGGCGTTGGCAAAACGGCGATTGTGGAGGGGCTGGCGCAGCGGATTGTGAAGGGCGATGTGCCCGAGGTACTGCGCGGGATACGGGTGTTGGCAGTGCAGCCCTCCACTCTGGTTGCGGGAGCCCATATAGTAGGCGAGTTGGAGAAGCGAGTGAGGGCGCTGTTAGACGAAGCCCGCCAGGAAGGCATCATCCTGTTCATTGACGAGGTGCACACTGTGATCGGTGTCGGCGGGATGGTCGGCACCGGCGATGTGGCCAGCCTGCTGAAGCCGGCCCTGGCCCGCGGTGACCTGGCCTGTATCGCCGCCACCACCGATGATGAATACCGCCGCTTCATCGAACCCGACACCGCGTTGGAACGACGTTTCCAGCCCATACGGGTGCAGGAACTGACCCCTGAGCAGACGATGGAAGTGCTGACCACCCTAAGCCAGGAGTTCACCCGACTGCGCGGGGTTCAAATCCACGATGAGGTGCTGACGTGGTTGGTGGACTTCGCCCAGAAGTTCCTGCGCAACCGCTATTTCCCCGACAAAGCGATCGATCTGCTGGAACAGTGCGTGGCCTACGCCGTCACGCAGGGCAAGGGCACGGTGGAAAGGACGGACGCCGAGACGGTGGCGAAGCGGATGGTGGGGATGCCACTGGCAGTGGGGGCAGGATTAAGTGCACTGAGAGCGCAATTGTCCGAACGCGCCCTGCTGACGGAAGAGGATGCGGATACGCTTCTGAACCGGCTGGAGGTTACCATGCGGGGTGTGGACGTGCGCCCGGCCCGTCCGAACGCGGTGGTGCTGCTCATCGGGGACGCCACCGCGAGCAGCGAGGCGTTGGCGGAGACCATCGCCGAGACACTGTTCGGTGCGGCGGACCGCGTGGTAGCGATAGACTTCGGTCACTTCGTGCACCCCGCCGACGTGACCCTATTGGTTGGCGCGCCACCCGGCTACGTGGGCTACAGCGATGCATTGCCCATTCACCGCGTGGCGCAGATGCCGTGGTGTGTGGTGCGCTGTGAGAACATCCACCTCTGCCACCCCCAGATACGCGAAGTGCTCAAGCAGGCGCTTGCAGATGGCTTCCTGACCGACGGGCGCGGCAAGAGGATCTATCTGAGCGACACCATCGTGCTGCTGACTGCCCAGAGCGAATTGAAGGAGCAGCGCGCGCTCGGGTTCCAGCGGAGGCAAGAGATGGGCGCAGCGAGCATCCGCGAAATAGCCGAGGGGCTTCTGGGCACGGAGTTCGTCGCCCAGTGCGACCTGGTGTGCGCCGAAGTGATGACCTCGGACGTGGCACGGCGGCGCTGGCTGGAGAAACATTTCCTGTCCGATCTCTCGGACCGCTATCGCAAGCAAGGAGTGCATCTGCGCTGGGCGGAGAGCCTCATTGATTGGCTCTTGACTCAGCAGAGCGCCTATGCCAGTCAGCGCGACTGGGAGCGACTGGTGGATGAGCGACTCAGCCCTCTCCTCGTCCCGTACCTGTCATCTGCCAGCGAGAAGGAGGTGACATTGCGCATTGTCAAAGGCGAAGGGGATACTATTTCGGTGGAACCGGAAGAAAGGAGCGATTGATCATGGAATTCAAGACCGCAGCACAGAAAGCCTGCTACGAGAAAATCGGGCCATGGGTGAAAGAGTTGTTTGGGGCGTTCTCGATGGCGCGCGACGATGCACCCGTGTTCGCCGTTATGAGCGGCTCGGCGATCGCCTATGTGTCGGTGGCCCCGTGGGGCGAAGATGATGCTACCATCACCGTCCGGGCGTACGTGGTCACTGGCGCGGAACCGACGCAGGATTTGATGCACTATCTGCTACAGAAAAACGACACGATGCGCTTCGGCGCATTTGGAATGGACGAGGACAACGATATATTCTTCGAGCACACTATCGTTGGCTCCAGTTGCGACAAGGAGGAACTCAAGGCGTCGGTGATGGCGGTGGTGATGACTGCCGACAAGTTCGACGACGAGATCGTGGCTCGTTGGGGTGGTCAGCGCGCCTTCGACCGGATGCGGTAGGCTGGCGGTCGAGAGTGACAGGGAAACAGGGGGACAAGGAGACAGGGGGACAGGGAGACAGGGGGACAAGGGGACAAGGAGACAAGGAGATGGGGAGCAGTGCTTCTTGTCTCCCCCTCACTCTGGCCGTAGACATCCGCTGAGCAGCATCGATCGTAGGGGCGGGTTTCCATACCTGTCCCGGATGGCGGTCAACGGATTGAGCGGATGAATGGATGGATGGCGTGGGCATATCCGCTAATCCGCTATGCCGCAGGCCATCCGCTGAGAGATGTTGTCGGCATGACTTGTCATAAGAAAGGGGTGTTCGAGATGCTCATCGTCCACGTGCACGTACACGTCAAAGCGGAGTACGTCGAAGCCTTCCGCCAGGCCACCGTGGAGAACGCCCGTCACAGCGTGGAGGAGCCTGGCATCGCCCGCTTCGACGTGATCCAGCAAGAGGATGACCCGACCCGCTTCGTGCTGGTGGAGGTCTATCGCACGGCGGAGGACCCCGCCAAGCACAAGGAAACCGCCCACTACCAGAAATGGCGCGACACGGTGGCGGAGATGATGGCCGAGCCGCGCACCAGCGTCAAGTACACCAACGTCTTCCCCGCGGATGAGGGGTGGGGCTGAGTGAAACGAACCTTGCGAAGGTTCCAAACCTTCGCAAGGTTTTGAAAACCTTCAAGGTTTTGGAGGGGTGGGACTATGCATTTCGAGTTCGCCACGGCCACGCGCATTATCTTCGGGGCGGGCACCCTGCGCGAGGTGGGGCCCATCGCGGCGGGGATGGGGCGCCGGGCTCTGGTGGTGACCGGCCGCAGGACAGAGCGCGCCGCACCGCTCCTCGCTCTCCTAGCCGAGGCTGGATTTGACATAAGGCGGGAGACCAACAAGGGGCTTAAGCCCCTTGTTGTCTTCCCCGTGGCCGGCGAGCCGACCACAGAGATCGTTCGCCAGGGCACCCAATACGCGCGGGAAGCAGGCTGCGACCTGGTCATCGGCTTCGGCGGCGGGAGCGTGCTCGATACCGGCAAAGCCATCGCCGCCTTACTAACCAATGGCGGCGACCCCCTCGACTACCTGGAGGTGATCGGACGGGGACAACCCCTCACCCAACCCTCCGCGCCCTACATCGCCATCCCCACCACCGCCGGCACCGGCTCCGAGGTCACTCGCAACGCGGTGTTAGCCTCGCCCGAGCACCGGGTCAAAGTTAGTCTGCGCAGTCCGCTGATGTTGCCCCGCCTGGCCCTGGTGGATCCCGAACTCACCTACAGCCTGCCCCCGGATGTCACGGCCAGCACCGGCCTCGATGCCCTCACCCAACTGATCGAGCCGTTTGTCTCGAACCGCGCCAACCCGATGACCGATGCCGTGTGCCGGGATGGGATGCGCCGCGCGGCGCGCTCGCTTCGCCGGGCCTACGAGCACGGCGACGACACCGCAGCCCGCGAGGATATGGCGCTGGCCAGTCTATTCGGCGGGTTGGCGCTGGCGAACGCTGGTCTGGGGGCGGCACACGGCTTCGCCGGGCCCATCGGGGGGATGTTCCCCGCACCCCACGGCGCGGTGTGCGCGCGCCTCTTGCCCCACGTGATGGCGGTCAACGTGCGCGCACTGCGGGAGCGGCTCCCGGAGGGCGAAGCGCTGCGCCGCTACGACGAGGTGGCCCGCATCCTCACCGGCAACGCCAAAGCCACTGCCAGCGACGGCGTGGCCTGGGTGCAGGAACTGTGCGGGGCGCTCAAGGTGCCGCCGCTGTCCTCCTATGGGGTGACGTCCGCCGACCTGCCCGATCTGATCGAGAAAGGACGCGTGGCCAGCAGTATGCGCGGCAACCCGATCCAACTGACTACCGAGGAGATGCGGGAGATTTTGGAGCGGGCGCTGTAGGTGATGGGGAGACGGGGAGACTGCGTATCTTCGAATTGACAAAGGGGTTTCCCAGAGAAGAGACGTATTCATTGACCGACCAGATTCGCCGCTCGTCGCGTTCGGCTTGTTCCAACATCGCCGAGGCGTGGCGGAAATGTTGCTATGGAGCAGAAAAGTGCGGCTATGGAAAGCCGCCGCTACAGATGATGCCTCCGACGCCCCGTAGGGGCGGGTCTCCATACCTGCCCTCGGCGGTGGTTAGCACATAGTTCGTAGGTAAACAGACGCGTTGTTCGTAGGGGCGGGCCTTGTGCCTACCCACAAGGGCACCCACGAGGGGTGCCCCTACCGCCTGCTCTCATCGGCGGCTTAATCGCACGGAAAGGAAGGTCCACTATGAAACGAATGCGCTGGTACGACTTCATCACTTATAACATCTATTGGCTGGGCTTGAATATGGCCACCGGCAGCCTGACGCCCATCATCCTGCCCTTCCTGGTGGCGCAATTCGTGGGCGAGGCGGTGAAGGGCACCGCACTGGGCGCGCTGCGCTCGGCGGGGCTGCTCGTGGCCATCCTCGTCCAGCCGGCAGCCGGGCTGCTCAGCGACCGCAGCACGGCGCGCTGGGGCCGGAGGCGCCCCTATATCTTCGTCGGCACGGTGCTCGACCTGATCTTCCTGGCCATCATCGGGCTCGCCGGCAACTACTGGCTGCTCTTCGCCGCCGTGCTCCTGCTGCAATTCTCCTCCAACATTGCCCACGGCGCGCTGCAGGGCATCATCCCCGACCTGGTGCCCGAAGATCAGCGCGGGAGAGCCTCCGGGGTCAAGGCGATGATGGAACTATTGCCCATCATCCTGACCGCTTTCACCACTGCCCGGCTGGTGGGGGCGGGCAAAGTGTGGGAGGCCATCCTGGTGGTCATGGGCTCGCTGCTGGTGACTATGCTGATCACCATGCTGGCCGTGCGCGAAGAACCCCTGCGGGTAGGGGCTCGGCATGCCGAGCCCCTACAGCCTGCCCTGGTGCGGATCGCCTTGCTGACCCTCATCTTCGCCGTGGTAACCACGGTGTTCGGGGGTCTGGTGGGGCTGGTCGGCAGGATACTGGCGGGCTGGGGAGTGGCGCAACTGGTCGCTGTGGGGTTGGCGGGTCTTGTGGCCATGGCCGGGGCGATCATCCTGGGGGTGTGGTGGAGCGCGCGGGTGGGCATCGGCGAGGGTGCCCAGAAGTATCCCTCTTTCACCTGGTGGGTGGTCAATCGCCTGCTCTATCTGGCGGCGGTGGGATCCATCCAGAGTTTCGCCCAATATTTCCTGCAGGACGTGTTGCACGTGCCCAACGCTCCTGCCGCCACCGGCAGCCTGATGATGGTGGTGGGCATCTTCACCCTCCTGTCGGCTCTGCCCAGCGGATGGCTCTCGGACAAGTTCGGGCGCAAGCCACTGGTGGCCCTGGCGGGCGTGGTGGCGGCGGTGGGCACATTCGGGCTATTCTTCGCCCACAACATGGCGCTGGTAACCGTCTGCGGGGTGATCATCGGTCTCTCCGCCGGCATCTTCATGACCGTGAACTGGGCGCTGGGGACCGACCTGGTGCCCTCCGCCGAGTCGGGGCGGTATTTGGGTGTCTCCAACCTGGCCGGCGCTGGGGCGGGCATCGTCGGGGCGGGCATCGGCGGCCCTATGGCCGATTTCTTCAACGCTTACCAGAAGGGGCTGGGCTACCTGGTGATCTTCGGCATCTACGGGGCGCTGTTCCTGCTTTCGGCGGTGATCCTGCTTCGGGTGCGACCGGGCCAGAAAGAGTAGGGGCACGGCACGCCGTGCCCCTACTCGCCGAGCAAGGGGCGGAGGACCTCCAGAGATTGTTTCGCTTCCTGCACGGTGAGTTCGAAGATCACCGGACCGTTGAATCCGGCCTGGCGTAGGGTGTCCAGGAGGAAGGGCAGCGGTAGGTCGCCCTGGCCCAGGGGCAGGTGGTCCGCCCGGCGGAAGGTGCCATCGGGTTGGGGGCGGTAGTAGGCGTCGTGCAGGTGCACCTCGGCCAGGCGCGGCAGCGAGCGCCGCAGCGCCTCCTCGAATTCCACCGCGCCGGGGAACTTGGCCAGGACGTGGCCGGTGTCGAAGCAGATGGAGAGGTCCAGTTCCTCCGCTAGGGCCAGGGTCAGGTCCAGGGGGAACTCGATGGTCTCGATGGCGATGGCCCGCGTGGGCAACTTCGTCCGGCGGAGCAGTTCCTCGATGCTTTCTTTGGCATTACGGTTGAACATAGAAAGCACCAGGGGTCGGGCGCTATCGGGGATGGCAGCCATGGTGTAGAACTCCGCCGCCAGCGCCCCGGTGGCGTGCAGGACATAGACCTCCGGCTCCAGGGGGCCCAGGCGTAACACCGCGTCCACCAGCGCCTCCAGCGACCCCTTGCGCACCCACGATACCGGCGTGGACGGCTCCAGCGACCACAGCGGCAGATGGACGGTGTAGCCGATGCCGTGTGACTCCCGCAGGTCTGCCAGGCGGCGCAGCGTCGGCAGGCCGAAACTATCGGGGAAGAACACGTTCAGGTCGGTGTTGAGTTCGATGAGGTTGAAGCCGAGGTCGGCGATGCGCTCGACCAGGACCGCCGCGTCTATGGAGGGCCAGGCGAATTCGGCGGCGCGCTGGCGGGCTAACATCGGCATCGCCATCTCGATCATGAGCGATCGTTGTAGCATTTCGATTCCGAAGCGCATGTTTCCTCCTCTCTGTGTTCCGGTACCCTCCCGCCGGTTCTGAACCTGCGGGAGGTTCGGCCATTCGTATGGTCGGGTGTAGGGGCGACCCTTGTGGGTGCCCCTGGGCGGGCACAAGGCCCGCCCCTACGGTGAATGCCCCTGGGCGGGTGTAGGGGCGACCCCTCGTGGTTGCCCCCGGGGCGGGCACCAGGTCCGCCCCTACGGTGGTTGCCCCAGGGCGGGTGTAGGGGCGACCCTTGTGGTCGCCCTACCGGGCAGGCACCAGGTCCGCCCCTACAGTTCAATTCCCGATTCTCTCAGCAATTCCTCCACTTTCCCCCGCTCGACGGGGTCCGTTGTCAGTTCCAGACATTTCCGGAAATCCGCGGCGGCCTTCTTTTCCTTCCCCATCAGGCCATAGATAAGCCCACGACCAAAATAAGCGGAGGGCAGGTCGGGTTGTAGTTGGATGGCCCGGTTGAAATCAGCGAAGGCCTGGGCGTGGTCACCTTTTTCGACATAGACGCGTCCACGGTTGAAGTAAGCCACGGCGTCATCTGGCTGGATCCGGATGGCCTGGGTGAAGTCGGCGAGAGCGCGGTCGGAGTCACCATTGCCCATATAGGAGATCCCACGGGCAAGGTAAGCCTCGGCCACGAAGTCCGGCTGGAGGGCAATTACCTGGGTGAGATCAGCGATAGCGGAGTCATAATCACCTTTGGCAGTGTAAGTGAGCCCACGTCCAAGGCAGGCACGAGCGGTGAGTTCAGGGTGAAGTTTTATGATGGTGTTGAAGTCGGCGATGGCGCGATGGTAGTTCCCTTTGCTCACATAAGCAACTGCGCGGCTGTAGTAAAAATCGGCCTCTCCGGGCTGGAGTTTGATGGCCCGGGTGAAGTCGGCGATAGCGTGGTCATAGTCCTCCAGATTGGCGTAAGCATCCCCGCGGTTGTAGTATGCTTCGGGGTCGTCGGGTTGGAGCCTGATAGCCTGGCTGAAATCGGCAACGGCCTGGTCGTGGTCACCCTTGCTGGCATAGGCCAGCCCGCGGTTGTAATAGGCCTCGGCCGAGTCAGGCTGGAGTTGAATAACGCGGCTGAAGTCAGCGATGGCCTGGTCGGGGCTGTCTTTGTCAAGGTAGGCGTTCCCTCGGTTGTAGTAGGCTTTCGCGAAGTCAGGTTGGAGTTTGATAGCGCGGCTGAAATCAGCGATAGCGCGGTCGCAGTCCCCCATATCGGCGTAGACGAGCCCGCGGTTGTAATAGGCGCTGGCCAAGTCGGGCCGAAGTTTGATGACCCGGTTGAGGTCGGCGATGGCATGGTCGTAGTCCCCCATGTCGGCGTAGGCGAGCCCGCGGTTGTGATAGGCGATGGCCAGGTCAGGCTCGAGTTGAATGGCATAGGCGAAATCGGCAAGGGCGCGATCGTAGTTGCCCATGTGGGCATAGGCGCTCCCGCGGTCGACGTAGATCAAGGCATTGTCGGGTTCTAGTTGGGTGGCTCGATCGTAGTCGGCGATGGCATGCTGGTAGTCGCCCTTGAGGACGTAGGCAATCGCGCGGTTGATGTATGCCTCCAGGAAGTTGGGTTGGAGTTGGATGGCCCGGGTGAATTCGGTGATGGCACGGCCGTATTTGCCTTTGGTAATATAGGCCAGACCGCGGCCGAGTGCTATGGTAAACTTGAGGTAGTTGCGATCCTGTTGCGTCATTTGTAATATCTCCTGATGCGATTTTTTATGGTCCACGTAGGGGCGACCCGCCGGCCCGCCCCTACTGGGCGGGCATGAGGCCCGCCTCTACCGTGGTTGCCCCTACTGGGCGGGCACAAGGCCCGCCCCTACCGGCTGCCCACGTCATCGGGAATTTTACATCGAGAACGCTTCGGGGGCGAAATGCGGATTGCCCTCAATGCCCAAGACCTCCGAGGTCTCGAAGACCTCGGAGGTCTGAAATCTCTTGCGGGTGCCCCTAGGGCGGGCACAAGGCCCGCCCGTAGGACGCCGGATCAGAATCTCACCTGCCGATATCGCGCCCGGCAGGGATGACCCTCGGCGATGTCCAGCCACCGTTCGCCTGGGTGCCCCACCAGCGACCACAGCGTCCCGAATTTTTCGATCATACCTGCTCCGTGGGAGCAGACCAGGCCCTGGTGATCCGCCAAGGCTCGCTTCATTGTTCCAGCGTCTACCAGCCCCGCCCCACTTAACAATTCCCGCAGGCGATTGTAGCGGGGATGGGAGTCCGGCGGCACGAAGCGCTCCTTTCCCGCCAGCGCTGGACAAACCACGTGATTGGTCATCACCAGCAGGCCGTCTTCGGGATAGCGTACCTCCACTCCTTCCACCGTCGCTTCGGCGACCGCGGCTTTGCCGAAACGGTCGGCCAGGAGGTAGTTGCGGCTCTGGGCGTGGGGCACGCCTTGGAGGAGCGCCAGCCCTTCCTCCACCGTGGCGCAGCGATCCAGGAGCAGGCGCACGATGAGCCAGAAGGTCAGCCCCGGCACCAGGCCGGGGAGGAAGGTGGCGGCAATGGCTACGAAAAGGCCGGCTTCATTCAGCCCATCCTCGCGTCCCACCCAGATATCGCAGTTGCCCAGGCTGGCGTAGCGCCCCTGAGGATAGGTGCAGTAGGTGGTAGCGCCTCCCTTCACCCGATAGAAGAAGTCGTAGTTTCTCCCCACCAGTGGGCGGCCATCCGCCGTCCGCTCGGGAGCAACCGCCGCCACGCTGCAACTGGGTATGTCCGCCGGCTCAAAGGGGGCGGTGAGGGTGAGCAGGGCCTCGTAGTCCAGCCCGGCGGCCTCGGCCAGGCCGCGCATCTCGTCCAGCAACTCTGGCGCATATTGTCTCACGATTTCCTCGCATTGCTTCGCCAGGCGGAGTCTTTTGGGCTCCGGTGGAGCGATAGTGAGCCCGCTCCCTTTCAGGGGCCGGCCCTGTTGATGGCCCATCTCTTCGTAATTGCCGCGGAGTTTGATGTGATACATTTGGTTTCTCGCTTTCGATTCTTATCCCCTATCTGGGGTGGCGGCATTTCATAGGCGCTGCAAGGGGGCGGGTATGGAAACCCGCCCGCCACGAATGCGGGCACGTTCGGCCTTGGCGGACGATGTAGGGGCACCCCTTGTGGGTGCCCTGCTGGGCGGGCACGAGGCCCGCCCCTGCAGTGAATACTCCCGGGCGGGTGTAGGGGCGACCCGCCGGGTCGCCCCTACCGGGCGGGCACAAGGCTTGCCCCTACAGTGATTACACATTGGCGGACATGGACGGTTCGTTTCATCCCCATCCTCCTTCTCAAACCAAGGCCCTAAGGGTTTCAAACCCTTAGGGCCTGATGGCTTACAGCCGGATCACGTGGCCGCAGTATTGGCATTTGATGCTGTCCATGCCCCGTAGCACTGGCTGGGTGATCGGGGCACGGCAGTTCGGGCAGCGGTCCGGCGCTGCCTTTGCCTTTTCCACTGCCGCTTGATCGAGCGGCACGACGCGATCCTGATCGAATTCGCCCGCCTTAGCCCGGCCAATCAGCCCCTGCCACCAATTGCAGTCCTGACCGCTCAGGTGAAAATGGGCTGTGGGGATTGGTGCTTCGGGGGCGAGGGTCAGTTCAATGTGGTCCTCGTGCCCCAATAGCCCTTTCCTGCTGGCCACCACCTTCTCGATCTGCCCCAGGGGAACCTCGAACAGCAGTTGCTGCACCTTTTGCTTCTGGGTGGTGATGAAAAGGACTTTCTTGGTGGCGATCTCCTGTTTCTGTTCGAAGAGAAGGCGCTGATCCGTGAGGTAGAGGACGCCTCGGGGATCGTCTTTGTCGCCCTTGACCCACTTGGCTGAGACAGCCATAATGCCCGCCTCGGTGGGTAGGAGTTGGAATGTGGCCTCTGCCAGTTGGGCGAGCATCCATTCCACCCGCTGTAGGTGCGTGACGAATTGATTCACCTCGCTCTGGGCGTTGTCATACATGCCCCTGATGCTATCCTGGACTGCCTTCACCTTCCCTTCCAGCGTCTCCACTGCTGCCTGGGCTTTCGTCAGGAGGGATTGGGCAGCAGCCGGGTCGCCAGCGCGATCCACCACCTGCTTTACCTGCGCCTCCACCGTACGCAGGTCCCATTGGAGGGCGGCGGCCTCTTTCTCAATTCGCGCCGACACTTCACCGCGCAGGGTCGCCCACTGCTGTGCCAGGCTCTCTGCGGTTCCCTGCAATGCGGTTTCGAAGACGTAGCCTCGAGCGCGAAGTTGTTTCACCCGTTGCCCCAGCCCGCTGACAGTGGTGGTCAAATCCTCGATTTCATCTCGCAGACGTGTGAGCCGGGCGTCAGATTGGAGGGAATCCAGTTTAGACTGGAGATTGCGAATGGCGCTGGCCAATTGATCGGCTGGTTCCTTGGACATAGGTTGGGTCTCCTCATTCGGGATATTTACCGGTGGTGCAAGCCACCTGCGGGTAGCATCTTAACACAGAACCCTGTTTCCTCCAAGCAAAACGTAGGGGGCGGGTATGGAAACCCCGCCCCCACGAATGCGGGTCCGCTCGACCTCGGCGGGCAACGTAGGGGCACCCCTTGTGGGTGCCCTGCTGGGCGGGCACGAGGCCTGGCCCTACGGTGATTGCACATTGGCGGGCAACGTAGGGGCACCCCTTGTGGGTGCCCCTACTGGGCAGGCACGAGGCCCGCCCCTACCGTGGGGTTGCGGCGAGTGCCTCCTGCACCCGCCGCGACAAATCCTCGAGGGTGAAGGGCTTGGCGATGAAACCCAACGCCCCTTCATCCAGAAGTTCCTGGACCGCTTTGTCTCGGGCGAACCCAGAGATCAGGAGCACTCTCACGTCGGGCCGGAGCCGCCTCAACTCGCGGAAAGCCTGGCCGCCTCCCGTAGGCATGTTCATGTCTATGAGCACCAGGTCAATCTCGTCCCGGTGTTGGGCGAAGACCTCGATCCCTTCACGTCCGTCTTTGGCCAGGAGGACTCGATAGCCGAGATAGCCGAGCATTCTCTCCAGCGTGGCGCGGACCAGTTCCTCATCGTCCATCACCAGAATGGTGCCGCCTCTCTGTTCCTGGACAACGGCTGGGCTGCTTGTCGGGGCGCTGCGGGGACTGGCCGGAAAACAGATGTCGAATACGGTGCCCTCTCCCACTTTGCTGCGGACGTCTATGAAGCCGCCATGGTTCTGGACGATGGCGTGGGCGATGTACAACCCCAGGCCAGTGCCGTGCCCCGATTCCTTGGTGGTGAAGAAAGGTTCAAAGACATGGGCCAGGGTTTCGTCATCCATTCCTACGCCGGTATCGGCGACGGAGAGGCAAACGTATGGCCCCGGCGTGACCCCAGCATGGCTCTCGCAAAAAGCCTGATCCAGCACCACCTCCCGGGTCTCGAGGCGCAGTTCCCCACCCTCTGGCATAGCATCTCGGGCGTTGAGGAACAAGTTGATCAAAACCTGCTCGATCAGGTTTCGGTCGCCCCGGATGGTGGCCACGGTGGGCTGCAATTGTGTCCGCACCTGGATCCGCTTGTCTATGGATGGTTCCAGGAAGCGGAGCACCGCCCGGACGCAATCGTTGAGGTCAACCGCCTGGAAATCTAACTTGCCGCGCCGGGCCAGGGCGAGCAGTTGGCCCGTCAACCCGACGGCCTTTTGGGCAGCCTGGTCTATCAGTTCTAATTCCGGATAGTGCCTGTCACCAGGGGAATGTTGGGCTTTCAGCAGGGAGATGTGGCCGAGGATGCCGCTGAGGATATTGTTGAACTCGTGGGCCAGGCTGCTAGCCAGGGTACCGATGGTCTCCAATCTCTGGGCGCGGTGGAGTTCCTCTAACAGCCGGGCTCGCTCTTCCTCGGCCTGCCGGCGGCGATCCAGGCTCTCCCCAATCGTGCGCGCCAAGGAGGTGAATTCGCGAAACTGCAGCGAGGGGGCGACCCACTGGCCGGACTCGCCGAACCGGGCGATGGCCCGGTTGAGTCGGCGGAGAGGCTGGAGGACCCATAGGTATAGCGCCAGGACACTCAGACCGATTACCAGGAACACGCCAAACGCCACTATGGTGATGGAAACGGATGCCTCTTTCAGCCAGGGGTCCAGAAATGGCATCGGGATGGTGAATCGGAGCCTCACATCCTCAGCACCGATGCATTCTGGGATAGGCACCTCGCTCAAGAGGCCGTCTCTGGCTGCCTCAAGGTCGCGAGGATCCTCTGGTTCCGCTGGGGAACCCATCACTACGTGTATCTCTTTCACCCCAGCGAGTTTCTCGATCAGGGCTTTCTTTTCCCCATCCAAGGCGTCGGCCAGCAGCAGATACCCATTGTACGGCTCCTCGGGAGCACTATCGAGGGCGATCCGGCACGCCGATAGCCAGTAGAGTCCCTCATCCGCAGCCACATAGGTGGACATTTGAATTTGGTCTCGCAGGCGCTCCTGGGCGGTCTGGAACACCCGCGCTTGGAGAGGGATATCCCAGATAACGAAACTGCCGGATTGAAAGATGGGCCTACCGGCAATGTCCAACACGGCGACTCCCTCGATCCTCTGGTCTGTCTCCAGCCACGTTAGGTTATCCTCAGCCCACTGGGGGTCATGGTTGTTTACATAATCAAACATCTGGTCCCAGATGGCGTAATCCCTGGTCTGATCTTTGAGTTGCGTGGCGAACATCTCCAGGCTGGCGCGCAGGCTTTGCTCACGGATGCTCTGCATGTTGGTTACCACGTGGACCGCGCTGTTCAGGTGGGAAGTCAGGTGGGAGTGGAAGAGCAGGAGCAAGACAAAGGATAGGGCTGCCAGGAGCCAGATGATTCGCCACAGGACGGAGGGAGCGCCGAAGGGATCGAGGCGGGGGTCTCCAGCGAAGTTGTTGTCTGGCATGATCGGACCTCCGGGGCGGCTTAGGTGGGGCGGGTTTGTTCTTGTCTCTACGACCCCGGCCACACAGCGTACTGCAAGCCAATTGTACTACAAGCGCTGCGTAGTGTCAATTTCTGTGTGCACGGTGAGGGACTATCGAACTACAGTGGGCGAGCCGCCGGGTCGCCCCAGGGCAGGCTTTATGCCTGCCCCTACAACCTCACCCCCTGCCCGCTCCGTCGGGCAGCCGGCGACCAAGGTCGCGGCTTCAGGGGCTTTCAGCCGGGCGTCCCCCTGCGGGGACGCCAACGTCCGTCCGCGCAGGCGGACGGCGGACACCCCAGGTGCCACCAGGCGGACGATTTCAATCGCCCGTAGGGGCAACCCTCGTGGCAGCCCCCGGGGCGGGTATGGAAACCCGCCCCCGCCGACAGAAGAGTCCCGCAGGGACTTTCCAATAGTAGCCGTCGAATTTTATTCGACGGCGAGACCCAGCAGCCGTACCCGTCGCACACGGGCGATTCATCCTCCGGCGGGGCTATCAACGGATAGTCTGCGGCATAGCGGATAGGCGGATTGCTACAGAGACCTTCCATGGATCGTCGGGCGGCTTTCCATAGCCGCCCGTAGGACAAGTTGCCAACTTGTCCTACTCCAAGGGCGCCCCCGGCGGGGACAAAAAGCAATCTGGGGCTGGCACGGGGGGTATGGAAACCCGCCCCACGGTTGCTACGTTGAGGCGACCCTCGCGGGTGCCCTATCGGGCAGGCACGAGGCCTGCCCCTACGATGTTATCCCCAGGGCGGGCGGGGTTGGGGGGTCACCTTTTCTTGCGTTCGACGCGCACACGGGTGCCGGGCACGGGCACAGAATGCAGCAACTCGTCCACCACCGCTCGTGCGTCCACGTCTTTGATGCGAGCCGATGGTGAGATGATCAGGCGGTGGGCCAGGACCGCCTCGGCCACGGCCTTGATATCGTCGGGGATCACATAGTCACGGCCCTCGATGGCCGCCCGGGCCTGCCCGAGACGATAGAGGCCCAGCGAGCCGCGCGGACTGGCTCCTAAGTACACGTCGGGGTGCGTACGGGTGGCGTTCACTAACGCCACAATATATTCCTTCACCAGGCTGTCTAAGTGCACCTTCTTGATCTCTTCCTGCGCCCAGAGGAGATCGTCCACCTCCACCACCTTGGCGATGCGGTGGATGGGGTGTTGGTACTGTTGCGAGTCCAGGATGGCGATCTCATCCTCGGGAGCGGGGTGCCCCAGGTGAATGCGCATGAGGAAGCGGTCGAGTTGTGCTTCGGGCAGGGGGAAGGTACCTTCGTACTCAATGGGGTTCTGGGTGGCCATCACCAAAAAGGGCCGGGGCATGGGATAGGTAACGCCGTCCACGGTAACCTGGCGCTCTTCCATCGCCTCGAGCAGGGCGGACTGGGTCTTGGGCGTGGCGCGGTTGATCTCATCGGCGAGTACGATCTGGGCCATCACCGGACCAGGGCGGAACTCGAACTCCATCGTCTTCTGGTTGTAGATCGACACCCCGGTCACGTCGCTGGGCAGGAGGTCCGGCGTGAACTGGATGCGCTTGAAGGTGCAGCCAATGGATTTGGCGATGGCTTTGGCCAGCATGGTCTTGCCCAGGCCGGGCACGTCCTCGATCAGCAGATGCCCCTGGCAGAGGAGGCCCATGAAGGCCAGTGTTACCACGTCGTGCTTGCCGATAATCACTTGTTCCACATTGCCGACCACTTTCTCGGCAATGGCCTGTATGCTTTTCATCAATTGGTCTCCTTTAGAGTTTGGCCCGTTTCTTTTTCTCCGCCGCTTTCTTGTACTCGTCGTACACGCGCTCGACACTGCTGCGGATGCGCAGTTCCACCGCCTTCCGTTCGCCCTCTGGGATATGGTAGAAGTCGCGCATTTTCACGTGATCCACGGTCTCGCGCCGCGTGGCGCCAGCCTGGAAGTGTTCGTACACTCGCTCGCGCATGGCGGCGATGTAAGCGTGCATTTCCTCGATGGCCTCGGGGCCGCAGGGTTCCCCGTGGCCGGGCACGATGATGTCCACTGGCATAGTGTTGCGGATGCGCTCCAGGGCCGCAAGCCACTGCTCGGTGTTCGCGTGGCCCAGGAAGGGATGTTGGCCGGATACGACCAGGTCACCGCTGAAGAGAACGCGCTCTTGGGGCATATAAACGGCGATCGTGGCTGGCGTGTGTCCGCCGACGTGCACGATCTGAAACTCCCGGCCGCCCTTGTAAACGGTGAGGGATTCGCCCACAGTCACCTCGGGGAGGACGATGCGGATTTTGTGCAGGTCGGTCTCCCAGCCCACGTAGCGCTCTCGGAAATAGCCCAGTTGGCGCTGGAGGTATGCCTCATCGTAGTTCCTCAACTCCCGCCAGGTGAGTTCGTGGGCGATGGTGATAGCGCGGTAGAAGCAATTGCCCAGGACGTGGTCAATGTGGTAATCGGTGTTAATCAGGTAGGCCAAACGGGAATTGGAGCGGCTGGCCACTTCCCCCAGCCAGTCCCAGGCCTCGCGGGGCTGCATTGGGGTGTCAATGAGCACCGCACCCTCGTCGGTGTAAACGAAACTGACGTTCGCGCCGTGATATGCGGTTTCCACATAAACGCCATCGGCAATTTCACGCATGATGACCCCCTTAGTAGGACAAGTTGTCAACTTGTCCTACTGTGAATGCAAATGTTTCCTGGCGAAAGCCAGGGCCTCCTCTAACCGCTCCGCCGGGAAGCCGCCGCCCTGGGCGATATGCGGCCGCCCTCCGCCCCGGCCACCGAACCGCTGACAAGTCTCTCGGAGGAGCGCGCCAACGTCCAGGGGCACATCCTCTGCTCGGGCGAACACCAGTTGGGCTTTCTCGCCACGGGTTGCCAGGAGCGCCACCAGGCCAGGCGTCTGACACAGCCGTAGCGCCAGGTGCTTGATCTCCTCGGCGCTCTTGTCCTCGAAGGCGGCACACACCACCCGCCAATTTCCGGCGCTCTCGGCGCGGGCCAGCCATTCTGCCGCCTCGTAGTCCAAGAGACGCTGGCGCAATTCCTCCACGGCACGGCGGTTCTCCTTCGCCTCGGCGCTCAGGCGGGCGATGGCGTCGGCCAGTTCGCGGTCGGCGACGCTGAAGGCATTGGCCAGGGCGTTGATGGTGGCGTTCTTCCACTGGTAGTCGCGCAGTGCCCGCCAGCCGCACAGGAATTCCACCCGCGACTCGTTGCCCCGCCGCTCCCATTTGCGGATCACGATGGGGCCGACCTCGCCGCTGCGCCGACAGTGGGTGCCCCCACAAGCCGAGCGGTCGGTGCCCTCTACCTCCACCACGCGCACCGCGCCGCTGACTGCCGGGGGTTTGCGCAGTCCCAGCGTCATCGCCTCTTCCATTGACATAATACGAGCGGTTACCGGACGGTCGGCGAAGACCACGGCGTTGGCAGCCTCCTCCACGCGGCGCACCTCTTCGGGCGAGAGGTCGGGTCGGTTCAGGTCAATGGTGGAGATTTCCTCACCCATGTGGAAGGAGACTGTCTCGGCTCCGAGGAGGTCCAGGAAAGCAGTGGAGAGGATGTGCTGGCCGGTGTGCTGCTGCATGTGGTCGAAGCGCACGTCATGGTCCACGTGGCCCTTCGCCTCATCGCCCTCCAGTGGGCTGGCCAGGATGTGCACGATGTCGCCTTCTATCTCCTGCACGTCGAGCACGGGCACGCCGTTGAGCGTCCCGCGGTCGGGCAGTTGACCCCCGGCGTTAGGGTAAAAGGCGGTGCGGTCGAGGATTACGCCGGGCTGGGAGCCGACCTGGAGGCGGCGCAGGATGCGGGCGGTGAATTCGACCAAGTAAGGGTCGTCGTAATACAGGCGCTCGGTCACGGCTATTCCCAGGCCAGCCGGCTCAGTTGTTGAATCAAGCGCAGGACGGTCATCCCCAGGCCGGCTATCTGGCGCGCTTTCAGTGGGCGGGCCTCTGGGGTGGCCTCGCCCTCTGCGGGCGGCTCGGCAGTGAGGTGGTGGTACACCAGCGCGATTACTGCCCCCGCCAGCGCGCCGATGATCGTCCCGGTGATGAGTAAGCGGTTCTTATCCTTTGGTTTCATGTTTCTGGTCCTCGTCTGTGATCCCCCGACAGGCCGATGTAGGGGCACCCCTTGTGGGTGCCCTACTGGGCGGGCACAAGGCCCGCCCCTACGGTGAATGTCCTCGTGGGCGGGCGATGTAGGGGCACCCCTTGTGGGTGCCCTCGTGGGCGGGCACGAGGCCCGCCCCTACGGTGAATGCCCTTGTAGGCGGGCGATGTAGGGGCACCCCTTGTGGGTGCCCTCGTGGGCGGGCACGAGGCCCGCCCACTACAATGAATGCCCTCGTGGGCGGGCGATGTAGGGGCGACCCATGTGGGTGCCCTACTGGGCGGGCACAAGGCCCGCCCCTACGGGCGGGCACAATGTCTGCCCCTACGGGCGGGCCAAGGCCCGCCCCTACTTCTCATAATAATTGAAGAAATCGCTCAACATCCAGACGGGCTTGCTTCAGGATATGGGCGAGAGTGGAACGTTTCACAGGGCGATGGGCAGGGATGGTCAGCTTCAGCACCTCGTCTCCGACCCGCTTCTGCAGCCTAATGTGGCTACCACGCTGGCGCACAACTGTCCACCCGTCTCTTTGCAAGGTGCGGATGATTTTGGTGTAAGGCAGGCTTGGAAGCTTGCTCACAACACCAACTCCCGCACCAACACGCCCTCCTCGACAATCCAGTCATCCTCTACTGGCTCAAGATAAAGTTCTATTGCCTCTCGGATATTCGCCAGCGCTTCATCGATTGTCTCACCTTCGCTGATACAGCCGGGAAGTGAAGGGACGTAGACAGTGTACCCGCCCTCATCACTGGCTTCCAATACTACCTTGACTTTCATCGCCTTTTTCTCCTTAAACGATCATGTCTCCTGAGCCGACGAATGCAATATGGCCGATGTAGGGGCGACCCTTGTGGGCGCCCTACTGGGCGGGCACGAGGCCCGCCCACTACAATGAATGCCCTCGTGGGCGGGCGATGTAGGGGCGACCCATGTGGGTGCCCTACTGGGCGGGCACGAGGCCCGCCCCTACAGTGAATGCCCTCGTGGGCGGGCGATGTA
>JACIWT010000023.1 GCA_014360825.1 Chloroflexota bacterium
AATTGGTTTCCTGGGGAAATTCAGGTAGCAATACCTAGCGAAGACGGAAAGAACATCCTAGATTTTAATGCGGATGATATCTTGAATCAGCGGGGGGATCTTGTTTTCACTCTCCCTTGACAATAGAACCTCAATCTTTTATTCTTAATGCAGGATGGAAACTGCCCAGGATTCTAAACTCCCCAAAATTGCCCTTTTTGGTCTGATTTCTTTGATAATTGTCCTCATTGGGTTCAATCTTGCTCTCTCTCGCTATGGTGTCTTTTGGCGGAAACCCCAACCAGGGATTTCTTCACCCTCTCCAGAGCCTCTCAAGGAGGTAGAATTCACCATCGGTTGTCCAGTGCCTCAAGATTACTGTCAGTCTGGAAAAGAAGTTTATTGGGAAGGGGAATTGGCAGGAATAGAATTTATTTTACCTGAAGGAACGCCCTTGCTGGTAGCCTTTACGGGTGAGCCAAATCGGGGAGCGGGGAAAAACGAGGATGGAACACCTTTTAAGGTAATTTCTTTAACTAGTCAAGAGGGCTATAAAGCCGTTTTTTTTCCAGGGAGAACCAGAGGTTTTACCCTTTGCCGTAAGGAAGGGTGACATTCTTACTCGGATAAGTGGTGAGCCAATTTTTTCTACCAGAGAAGTAAATTTTTATTTTAGTGTGGAAAAGGATGGAGAATCCCTGCCAATTACCGGCAATAGTTTCCAATGATGACTAAACGAATCTGTCAGATTTTCTTTTTCTTGCTTTTACTGGCTGGTTTCCTTTTCTGGCCCCAAAAAGCCTTGGCCGATACTTGCGGAGAGGGCTGTACAGAAGTCTCTATGGCAGATTGCGAGAGAAATGGCGCTCTTTTAGAAAACAGGTGTTGTCAACCGGGCGAACCATGTGATGTTTGGACATTTAAGTATGCTTATTCTTGTTGCAAATGTGGGGAATCCGGATGGTATTGGTGGATTTATTTGTATGCTTATTATCAGTGTGATGCTTCGGACCGGTGTGAAGGGGCGACGGGCGGAGGGAATACTGGTTATGCGGCCAATGGCCATGTGGTACCGGGGATTTGTAATGCCTCAAGTTACAATGGCACTGACCCGAATACCGCTTGTGTGAATGGGTCTTGGTATAAAACTTGCTGTACTCCGCCGGGCGTTTATCCAGTGACTTATTGTGAGGGCGGAAGGCCTGACCGCGATCTTTGTGCTAATTCGGGAGGAGTTTTGATTGACGGCCAGAGCTGCGGGACGGCGACTCCGCCGCCGGGGGCGACGCCGACGCCGACACCGACACCGGGAGAAACACCCGGGAGTTCAATTTGGGTGAATGTCAAAGGAGATGAGGTGATTAAGGGTTCTCGGGTTGAGATTGAGGTTTGCCAAAAACCAGCCCAATTATTTCACCAACGACATAACGACAGGGCCAGTAATATGCAGTTTTCTCCCAATCTGGCTCGACCCGGGGATGAGGTTACCTTAACTTTTTCTACCCAGAATGTGGTCCGAGTTTTGCGCTAAGTCCTTGTCCTCCGCCCCATTGACAAATCGCCATCCCACAGGGTAGAATACTCCTGTCCAGTGATTATGTATAAGGGTACATCAACTCCCAAAGATGAGAGGAGGGCATATGTTAAATATCGCTGCGTACCTATTTCCATCCTCTGTGGAGGAGGCATTGGAAATGCTGGCCGCCCACAGTGGGAACGCCCGGCTCATCGCGGGTGGAACCGATCTCGTACTGCAGAGCCAGCGGGGCCAGTGCCCCGCCGCTGTTTTCGTGGACATCACCCGCATCCCAGGCCTGGACAAAATTGAGGAACGCGACGGCTACATCTTCATTGGAGCCAACGTTACCCACGCCGCAGTAGCCAAATCACCGCTCATCCGACAGCGCGCTAACGTGCTGGCGGAGGCCTGTGGCATGGTCGGCGGACCACAGATCCGCAATGTGGGCACACTGGTAGGTAATGTGGTGAATGCGCTGCCTGCCGCTGACGGAGCAATTGCTCTTACCGCCCTGGACGCCGAAGCGGAAATCGCTGATGAGATGGGTCGGCGCTGGGCCCCTGTTATCGAACTCTACGAAGATGTGGGGATCTGCCGGGTCAACCCGTGTGCTCAGATGGTCACAGCGCTGCGTTTTCACCCCCTGGAGCGCGGGATGAACGGTGCGTACCAGCGCCTGTCGCAGCGGAGAGCCTTGTGTTTGCCCATGCTCGCCGTGGCCACAGTGGTGGATATTGAGGAGGGACGCTTTCGCCAGGCACGCATCGCCATCGGACCCGTCGCGCCCCGGCCGTTGCGCCCGGCCGAGGCCGAAGCAGCGCTGGATGGGGTCCCAGTCAATGCAGAAAACATAGCCCACGCAGCCAGGCTGGCTGCGAAAGCATCGCACCCCCGCGATAGTTTGCTGCGCGGAAGTGCCGAATACCGCACAGCGATGGTCGAGGTGCTGGTGCGTCGTGCCTTGAGCAAAGCAGCCGGGTTGGAGGTGTAACATGCCTAAGATTGAGATGACCGTCAATGGGAAAGCAGTCTCGGTGGATGTAGAACCAGGAGACTTGCTGGCCAACGTATTGCGCGACAAACTCGGTTTGATCGGCACCAAGATCGCCTGTGGAGAGGGTGAGTGTGGTTGCTGCACCGTCCTAGTGGACGGCGTGTCGGTTACATCCTGTATCTTCCCCGCGTTTAAGGCCGCCGGACGTGAGGTGCTGACCATCGAAGGACTATCGGAAGACGACCAACTCGATCCCATCCAGGAGGCTTTTAAGGAGAAAGCCGCAGCGCAGTGCGGTTACTGCACGCCAGGGATGATCATGTCCGCCAAAGCCCTACTGAACGAGAACCCACACCCCACTACAGAGGAGATCGAACAGGGCATTTCCGGCAACCTCTGCCGTTGCACAGGCTACTATCAGATTGTGCAAGCCATTACTATGGCCGCCAGGCACATGGCAGAGAAAGGGGGTGCATCATGAGCGAGAGCATCATTGGCACGAGCGTCACCCGCCTAGATATTCACACCAAAGTCCAAGGCCAGCGCAAATACCCTCAAGATTTCAACATGGACGGCCAACTCTACGCGGTCGTAGTATGGGCGGAATACCCTCACTCCATTGTCAAGCACATTGATACCAGCGCCGCCGAGGCCTCGCCCGGCGTGGTGCGGGTCATCACTTACAAGGATGTGCCAGTGAACGAATACGGCATTAACATCAAGGACCAGCCCGTGCTCGTGGCGGAGGGCGATAAAGTGCGGTGGATGGGCGACCGGATCGCCATCGTGGTGGCGGAGAGTCAGCGGGCCGCTGAACAAGCGCGCAAGTTGGTGAAAGTGGAGTACGAGCCCCTGCCTGTGGTCACCGACCCGCGTGAGGCTATGAAACCAGATGCACCCCGAGTACATGAGGAACGGGGTGAGAGCAACGTCCTCCATCACATCAAAATTCGCAAGGGCGATGTGGAGGCAGGCTTCGCTGAGGCCGACGTGGTCGTGGACGGCTATTTCATCACGCCGGCCGTCGAGCACATCTACATGCAGCCCGAGGCAGGCATTGGCTACATAGATGAAGAGGGCAGGGTAACGGTCATCGCCGCCGCGCAGTGGCCCCACGACGACTTGCATCAAATCGCCCACTTCCTGAACCTACCTGAGGACCAGGTCCGTGAAATCGTGCCAGCCGTCGGCGGAGCGTTCGGTGGGCGCGAGGATATGTACATCCAACACTTGCTGGCGCTGGCCGCTTATGTGGTGCGCCGCCCGGTCAAGATGGTGTGGACGCGAGAGGAATCCATCCAGTGCAGTGGTAAGCGCCACCCGTTCTACATGAAGTACAAAGTGGGGGCGAAGCGCGATAGCATGTTGACGGCGATGGAGATCGAGATCATCACCGATGCTGGCGCTTATGCCTCCACCAGTATCCCGGTGCTCAGCAATGCTGCCACTTTCGCTGCAGGACCATACAAAGTACCCAATGCCAAAGTGGACGCCTACACGGTCTACACCAACAACGCCGTGACGATGGCTATGCGCGGTTTCGGTGCCACTCAGCCGCCAGTGGGCTATGAATCCATGATGGACCGGATGGCCGAGGCCCTGGGGATGGACCCTGTCGAGTTGCGAATGAAAAACCTCCTTGATGAAAGTGATGTGGCCCTCACCGGCAATGTGATGCGTGGCGGGGTCGCAGGGCTCAAGGAGACACTGCGCCAGGCAGCCCTCGCTGCCGGCTGGCGGCAAGTGGGTGGACGATGGATCAAGCCAGATCTAGGCCAAGCGTCGGCGACATATAAGCGGCGAGGCATCGGCGTGGCTGTGGCTTACAAGAATGTGGGCTACAGCCTGGGTTTCGATGACAAGGCAACTTGTACTGTCGAACTAAGCCTGGCCCCCAATGGGGATATCCAGCGTGCACTGCTCAAGATCGGCGCATCGGATGTCGGTGAAGGGGTGTGGACTGCATTAGCGCAGATCGCCGCTGAGACGTTGAAAATTGACATGTCCAAAGTGCGGCTGGCTTTCCTCGATACGGCCAAGGTGCCTGATGCAGGGAGTTCTTCGGCCTCCCGGCATGTGTTTGTCTCGGGCAACGCCGTAGTGCGTGCCTGCCAAGAGGCGTTGGCGAAGCGCGATGCCATCCTACGCGCCGAAACAGGCGAGACGAAGGTAGTAGCCCAGGCAACCTACCACGGCCGAGAGGCACGGGCCACGACGCCATTTGATCCCCAGACTGGGCTCTGTGAGCCACACTGTGCCTACGGCTATGCCACACAAATCGCGTTGGTGGAAGTGGATACGGAGACGGGCGAAGTAGAGGTGCTGAAGATCTGGTCTGCCCACGATGTGGGCAAGGCCATCAACCTGGAAATGGTCGTGGGGCAGATCGGCGGCGGGGTACATATGGGTGTGGGCTACGCACTCACTGAGCACTTCATCCAGCAAGGTGGCCGGGCCCAGACAAGACACATGAGCGAATACTACATCCCCACGGTGCGCGATATGCCGCGGGAACTGGTGCCCATCATCGTGGAGGTGCCTGACCCTTGGGGGCCTTACGGCGCAAAGGGATTGGGAGAAATGACCACATTGCCAACCGCCCCAGCCATACTGAATGCTATCCACGATGCGACAGGAGTGTGGATTGACTCGCTGCCGGCGACGCCGGAGCGGGTGTGGCGCGCTCTACAGAGAAAAGGTTGAGTCAACAAGCACTGGGATAGGGGTGTGAGATATCGCACCCCTATTCCTTTTCCACCTTCTTGGCCTGGCGTCGAATCCAGGCAATGGCTGCGGGCTCGTACCGGCGTACTAAGAGTACTGAGCAAGGGGCCTGATCGGCGATCTGATCGTCAACGGAACCGAAGAGTCGTGTTTGAGAAGCCCACTCTTCCGAGGCTCCAGCCACAATCAGGTCGTAGCAATGGCGCGCCGCTTCTGCCAGGATGCCCTCCATCACTCCTCTCGCCTGTGCCACGCGCATAGTTATATTGGCAGGAACATAGCCCAATTCATCTTCAATGACGTCGCGAAGCAGCAATATCTCATCTTGTACGTCTTCCGCTCCGGTTGCCCTACTATATGTGTGCAAGGCTGTGATATGAGCATCCTCTTGCTCAGCGATCTCGTAGGCCAGGCGAAGAGCCAGACGCGAATGAGGCCCTCCCCCAACTGGAACCAAGATGTGGCGGATCTCTTTCAGACCCCGGTCCAATAAGACAGCAATGTTGGTGCGTGCTTTTTGGATCACGACTTTCACCGGATTATCGGCTAAAGTCTGCGGGTTCAATGGTCCTGGCCAGCCCATCAATATGATTTTGACATCGCCGTGATCTTTGATTTCGCTTAGGATCCCTGTAGAGATATCTGGCGAAGCGCGCATTTTGGTGTACAGCGGCACGTTTCGAGCCTCCGCGTCTTCAGCAATCTGATTGAGCAAGGATTTCTGTCGCGGGCCCAAGTGGTCTACCAGGCGCTTTACCATGCCCTGCGGAAGACGAGAGGAAACACGCACAATGGTAAGAACGCAAATGCTGGTGTCCTCGCTCGCCTGTGCTAAGATCGAGGCGAGGTGGACTAGGCGTTGTGCAGTGCGGGGGTTGGCCACCGGAACTAGTATTCTGTCCTTCGCCGGTTCTCTGGCTTTGATGCTAGATGAGACCATCCGGATAATCGGTGGATAAAGGTAGTAGAAAGCAGTGCAGACTGCAAGCACACCGGCACCAAACAGCAGCGCTCGCCAATGGGTGAAGACAACAATGAGGAGACAGGTCCCCGCCGCTAAGTACGCTGTGAGTGGGAAGAATGGGGCCCTGAAGGGCCGCTTCATGTCTGGATGAAGTTCCCTCAGGCGGACCATAGCCAGGCTGGCCCAAAACAACACGAACAAGTAGCCAGAACTAGAGATATAACTCAGAAAATCAACGAGGCCGATGGCAGCAACGAACCCGGTGACTGTGCCAATCACCAGAATGGCCAGATAGGGTGTTCTAAACCGCCCCAATCGGGACATGAAACGAGGCCAAGCGCCGTCTCGGCTCATGGTAAATGCCTCGCGTGTAGCGCTCAGCATAGCTGTGTTGATCGAAGTGAGGGTAGCAAGCATCCCGGCAAGAGCCATCATCGGCACGCCCCAGCCAGGCAAGAATCGCCTTGCCGCATCGGTCAACGCGGTCTCGGAGCCAGCGACTTCCTGCCAAGGAACTGTGCCCAATGTCACGAGCGCCGCCGAGACATAAATGAGGGTGATCAGCGTCAGACTGATCAGGATACCGCGGGGAATATTGCGGCCAGGGTCTTTGATCTCCTCGGCATCGTCGGCGATCACCTCGAAGCCAACGTACGCGTTATAGACCAAAGCGATGGTCGCCAGTATTTTTCTCAGATTTTCCCAACCCCCTCGATAAATGAAAAATGTGCCGCCAGGTGCGAATACCTCCCATCGGAAGCCCTCAGCAAGAGTCAAGCCGAGGATGATGTAAATACCCAGGAGCGCTAGCAATATCCCGCCCAGTACGATCTGGGTATTTCCTACTTTGCTAACCCCGAGGAAGTTGAGCACTGTGAACACGCCGATCACAGCGAGAGCGGTAGGAACGATTGGCAAGGAGGGGACGAACACCTGAAGTGAATAGGCAAACCCCACCGCCGAGAGGGCGCTGTAGAAGGTGCTGGAGAGACAGTCGAGAGAGCCCACCAGAAATGAGAGGAGACCAGGGCCCCATGCCTCGCGGACATAGGTAAGTGCGCCTCCTGTCTCAGGAAAGGAAGTGGCCATCTCGCTGTAATTCAGGGCGATGCTATAACTCAGCAGGCCGCCAGCCAGGAGAGCGAGGACCACAGCGGGACCTACCATCCCAGCGGCATGTCCGGTTAGCACGAAAATCTCCGCAGCGATGGTTCCGCCGGCGCCCAGCATCACCACCTGTGCTAAGTTCAATTCTCTTCTCAATCGGCGCTTGCTCATAGGATGAATTTCTGCCCAGTATTTAGGTCCGATTCAGACAAGATTTAACTTTATCACTCGGTGGCGATTTTGTCAAAGTGCTCAGGGTCGGCGCTCTGGCTGGCCGTGGACCGCACGCACTGTAATTATGCCCAGAAGCGCCCGGTCGTATGGAACGCGTTCGTTTCCCTCGTACATCTCCAGGCGCGGCATTCCCGGCTCCATGGGCCTGTACATGCCCACTTCAATGGTATACTGTCCGGATTCGGTGCCAGCGGGGATGTGGATCCAGTGCCGGTCTTCCACTACTTCACCCACTTTCCAAGTCTTCGTGGGCCGCTGCCCACCCACCGGCTGAGAGTCGTGCTGTGCCAACATATGTTCATTTGGTGTTAAGAGGTGAGTGAAGACGGTGTAGTTTTTGTCCACCGGTGCGAGGGCCTGCCAAAAAAGTCGGAGCTCCACCGTCTCCCCTGGCGCGAATATACTCCGCTCCAGTCTCGCGCCCAGTAGCCGAATCATCCCATTGCCCAGAATCGCTGTGCTGGGCCGGTCAATTATCACCTCGGTGCGAATGAGAGCCCCCGGCGGTAGAAGGAAGTGTCGCAAGCCCACCCCGTGGAAAGTGCGCCCCACTGGCACCTCCCACCCCACATCCTCGAGCAACGCGATAACCACCCCACTGGGATCCACTATTTCGTTCTGCCAGAGCACCAGCCAGATCCCCTTACGCCCGACAATGAAGCGATTTATCTCCTGAGCGACAGAGAAGTCCACTGGCACGTCCAACTTGAGCACAGGCGTATTGGGTATGAGAAGCCGCTCGGCATTGGGATAATAGTAGTCAAAGATAGGGAAAAAATGCCCTGACACCAAGATGATGCTCTCGTCAGGGCCGATGTGTTTGCCTAGATAGCGGGTGACGCGCCGGAAATCAGGCCGGGCAAAATTCTCGTCGAAGATCGCGTTACGTAACGAGTAGACTGAGGTCATCGCAATGAACCCGACTGCGAGTAGGCATAACGCCCGCGGAATAAGAGTGACGAGTCCTCGCCAGGCAGGATGAGATCGCCACCCGGCACCGATGCCACCTGCTAAGAGCAGGAAATAGGGTGGTGAAGCCACCAAGGTGTAGCGGACACTGATTTTGGGGCGCTGGATGAAGACGAAGAGCATGAGGCCCAGTGGGATCACGAGATAAAGCACCAGGAAAAGCAGTCCGCGCCGCCGGAACCCGTTGCCGTGGCGCAGGCCCCACACCAGGCCTAACACACCACCCACCAGCAAAACCAGGTAGCCGAAGGTCAGTCGCTTGGCCAGGGCAGGCTCTACCGTGATCCCCGTACTCCACTCGGTGATGATCCGCGCTGCCGTTGCCACTACGCCGACGCGACCGGTCCAATAGCCAGTGTCCAGTGCCGCCTGGCGCAACAGCATCGGCACCCAGGGCAGGTATACCAGTGCCACTCCTGTTGCGACAGCCACTCCTTCCCGAAATAGCCCTGGCTCTCGGCCCCCCCGCCACCAGCACCAGAGGAAATACATGGCCATAGATGGCAGCAGGAACAGGGAGAAATAGTGTGTGTACATCGCCCCGAGGGTGACCAGGCCAAAGGCCACCCAGAGACGGCGGCGATGGGAGGGTGCCAGACCGCCCTCCAGGACACGGACGAGCAGGTAAGCCGAGATGACAGTTAGGGATAGGACGAGGGCGTACATCCGGGTTTCCTGAGCGTACCAGAAATAGAGCGGAGAGAGCGCAGTGAACAAAGCCCCTAAGAGTCCTGCACCTGCATTGACCGTTCGCCGACCGAGCACGTACATTGCAGGCACGACCACCGTGGCGCATATCGCGGAGAGGCAGCGCACAGCGAATGACGTGACTCCTCCTAGCCGGATCCAAGCGTGGAGGAGCAAATAGTACAGAGGGGGCTGCATCTCGAAGGGGAAATGGGAAGCGGCCTCCTCCAGACTCATGCGGGCGATATAGATGCTGTAGCCCTCATCATACCAGAGGCTTTGAGCATCTATGCGGTACAGCCGCAGGCACCAGGCAAAGAGTGTGAGTGCGAGGATGATAACTGCTGTGATCAGTTCAGGCTGGGTTTTCTTGCTCACCATCATTATCGAGACGACAACGTAACCTTACTAGTTCCCCATCCGTGATATCGCCCATCTCATATAGCATTCGTCGTTGCACCTACTTTGTATGATACGTGAGAGCAGAGGGGCTGTCAATAGGCTTAGATATAGACCCTAAGGGTTTGGGAACCCCTCAGGGTCAATGCATGCTACGCGCCATATTTGACAATTTCCAGGCCATTTGCTATCATTATGTAAAACGTTCTACGCGAAAGACATAGTTCTCACACTTTTTCCTACACAAAAGGTTATACGGAGGAACCTTGTGTCTGCCGAGCAATTGGAACTCTTCCCTGCCCCAAAGGCCTCAAGGGAGGAACGAAAGGTTGCCGCCAAACCACCTCTCACTTCCGCCTCGCCTCTCAGTGCGGCTATGCGCGGCTTCCACCAACATATGATAGAAGTGGAGTTCAGTCCCCATACCATCCGTTCATTCTCAGGCGACCTAAGTTTGCTGGCTCGCTACCTCGGTGCTGATACTGCGGTGGGCGAGATATCCATCGCCAAACTCCGCCAGTTCCTGCACTGGCTGCGGTATGAACGCGGTGTGCCCTGCAATGCCAAATCACTCAGTCGCCGACTCACCACCCTCAAAGTCTTTTTTGGCTGGCTGCAGGAGACAGGCGTGCTCATCGAAGATCCCGCTGCCCCTCTCGTCCACCAACGCGTCTCCACCCCCTTGCCCCACATCCTGACTGACACCGAGGTTGAGCGCGTCCTGCAGACTACGGAGATGCTGCTGCATCACCCGGATGAACCAGACGCCCGACCCCATCTATTGGTGACACTCTTGCTCCATACCGGCATCAAGAAAAGCGAATGCATGAACATCGCCCTCCACCACATTGAAACCGGCAACCCCGATTCACCGGTACTGTACATTCGTTACGAGAACCCCAGACAACATTATAAAGAGCGACGCCTGCGCTTGCCCTCTTCGTTCGTTGGGGCATGGCGGCTTTACTTGGACCAATACAAGCCCAGAGCAAAACTCTTCGAATGCACAGCACGGAATCTGGAGTATGTGTTGCACAATGTGGCCCGGCAGGCTGGGATAGAAGGGGGCATCTCCTTTGAGAGTCTGCGCTGGACTTGCGCCGTACGGGACTACCGCGGGGGAATGGACGAAGAGACATTACGGCGGAAGATGGGGCTTTCCACCATCGCCTGGCCAGAGGTGCTGGAGAAGATTAAGATGCTCGTACAAGCACCGCTGTGAAAGGGAAGCCAACCCAAAAGGCTCACCATAAGGGCTCAATTTTGGCTTTCTTGGCGTTTTTGTGTCTTAGTGGTTGGTCTCACTGGTCTCAGATAGCGTCAAATAGCCGGTCATCTATCCAGCGGATAGTAACACACCCCAACTGTACCCGGGCCCGTGTGTACCGCCAGCGCAGGCGAAAGTTGTGTGATGATAGTCTCCGCGATCTGGACCCGCTCTGCTACCAGGGCGCGCAGTTCCTCTGCTGCCTCGTGGGCTGCGGCGTGGACCACAGCCAGTTTGACCGCCCGTGCTGCCGCATCCCGTTCCACCATCTCCGCGATGCATCGGTAAGCGGCTGGTCGCCCACGGGCCTGGCCCAGCGCCACAATGACCCCCTGTTCCATGCCAATGAGCGGTTTGATGTTCAATGCCGAGCCCATCAAATGCGTCGCCCTGCCGATGCGCCCGCCCATGTACAAGTAACGCAATGTGTCAGCAGTCTGGATCATCTTCACCTTTGGCATGATCTCGGCAATAATGCCCATGATCGCGTCCGTGGTTTGGCCAGCCTGGGCGGCTCGAGCCGCTTCTAAAGTGATCCAGCCATGACACATCGAGACGTTCAGTGTGTCCACCACTTCAATGCGAGCGCTCGGATAATCGGACAACACTGTATCTCGCGCCACGCAAGCCGCGCCATAGGCCCCGCTGCCGTGGGAAGTCATATGGATGGAGATTACATCGTTGCCCTGGGCCACAGCCGCGCGGTAAACTTCCTGGTAGTCACCAGGACCCGGGTTGGCCGTTTTAGGCAGTTCGGTAGCCCGGCCGAGGTAGTCAAAGAACTCTTCCCGTTGCACATCCACTAAGTCCCGCAGCTGCTGCTGGCCGATGTGGATATAGTACGGCACCATAGTAATACCATACTGCCCGTACATCTCATCGGGCAGGCTGGCACAACTATCCGTTACCACGACTGTTTTGCTCATCTTGGTTCTCCTCGCATCTACTTGCCACCGCCTACCGTCAGTGCGAACACTCGGAGGAAGCGTTCGTCGGTTCGTTGGGTTGGCGGGAAACGTTCGCGCATGCGGTAATTGCGGACCATGCGCCGACCCAGGTCGGCCTCCCACTGCTCCTGGTATTCACGGAGAACCGCTGCGGAGGCATCCCTCTGCCGGACAGCACGTGCTGCGACCTGCGCTGCCATTTGGCCGGCGGTCATAGCGTTGATGATGCCACCACCGGTGAAAGGATCCACCTGGTGCGCCGCATCGCCCACTAGCATACAGCCGTCAGTTACGATATCTGCTGGGGGCAGGCCAACGGGCACGCCACCGCTGATGAGAGTCACAGGGTGGCCTCGAGCAAGTGTCGGCTGGCTTTCCACGAAGCGCGTGAGATAGTCCAGTGCTGGGCGATCCGCCAGATCGCACTGCACACCCAAGCCGACATTGGCGCATCCCTCGCCCTTGGGAAAGACCCAAGCATAACCGCCTGGTGCTATCTCGTAGCCGATGAAGAAGTAATTGCACTCGGGATCAATGTCAATACCCACCAAGTAAAACTGCGCACAGGACATCAAGTCGCGCGCAAGAAGGGTGGTGTCGAGTCCAGCCCAATGACCCACCTGTGACTCCACGCCATCTGCACCAATGACCACCGTAGCCGCGACATCGCGCTCGCCCCATGCGCTGCGCAGGCGCACCCCGCGCACCGCGCCTCCCTCGCGCAGAAGGCCGACTGCTGATGTCTTCACGACCACGTGAGCTCCGGCCAAGGCGGCTCGCTCGGCGAGCACTCGGTCGAAGATACGCCGTTCAAGAACGTAACCGTAAGGCTGCGGAGCCTCCAGGGTCATCTCGAGGCCGCTATCCAGAATGCGAATGTCGGCCCTGCGGATGTGAGCCGAGATCCAGTGTGGATCTGGTTCAATGAAGGCAGCCAGGGGTTCGTGGCCGACTCCTTCTGCACAGCGAACCGGAGAGCCAATCTCCTGACGCTTCTCCACCAGTAGCACCGAGAGGCCCTCACTTGCCCCCCTCCATGCAGCCATCGAACCCGCTGGCCCTGCCCCAATAACCACCAAATCGTAGGTATCACGAATGGGCAAAGTGCCAGCCTTGGGTTGGGGCACATCCCGATAAAGAGCGCCCATCGGGCAGGCAGACAAGCATAACCCGCACTCGGTGCATTCCTCGGTAATCGTAAGATAGGTCTCGCGCAGGTCGAGTGCGCCCACTGGACAGACGCTGACGCATGAGCCGCAGTAAGCGCAGCGTGTGGTGTCTAGTGCAATCACCTTGTTACCTCAATGTAGGTGCCCGAACAAACGACAGGGATGCCCTCCATTCCGACAAGGCATCCCTGTTCTGTTCCTAATCCACGCTGTGACTTGAGAGGGCCTATGCCTTCACCAAGCGGGCGAGGATGTAATCCACCGCGTCGCCGACAGTGGCGATCTTTTGGGCATCCTCATCGGAAATCTCACCGCCGAACTCCTCCTCAAAGGTCATAATAAGTTCGACCAAGTCCAAGGAGTCGGCTCCCAAATCCTTTCGGAAATCCGCGTCTTCGGTGATCTTCGACTCCTCAATGCCAAGTTGCTCGGCCACCACCTTGCGGATGCGGGCCAGGACCTCCTCACGTGTCATACTTGCCATGTCCCCTCCTTCTCTTTATGTCCTGTGTGATGCCTGGGCAATATCACTTTCCCCCGACAACTGGCTAAATAGTATAACACCCTTACACCAGATAGTCAATTGTGGACCTGCGCTCGAGGTGTGGGCGGCCAATTACTCTCAGCGGTTTGACAATAGTCTGCAGCGCGACTATGATGGATTCAGCGTTCTGCCCCATGCACTCATCTTCATAAACACCAGCAAGTGGGAGAGGTTTCGGAGGTACCATGAGTGGGAACTCCACACGCAAACTGGATCATTTGCGCATCTGCTTGGAAGAGGATGTCCACGCGCCCGTCCTCACGGCGGGTTTGGAACGTTACCATTTCCGCCACCAGGCCCTGCCCGAACTGGCCTTGAGCGATGTGCGCCTGGACACCACTTTCCTGGGCAAGCCACTCCGAGCACCATTGCTCATCTCGGCCATGACAGGTGGTGCACCGGACACCGCAGCCATTAACCGGAACCTGGCCCGCGCAGCACAGGCTCTGGGCCTGGCCATGGGCGTCGGCTCGCAGCGGGCCGCCATCGAGGACCCAACCCAGGCGCATACTTACCAGGTACGCGAGGTCGCGCCCGATATCCTGCTCTTCGCTAACCTGGGCGCGGTACAACTGAACTATGGTTATGGCTTGGAGGAATGCCAACAGGCCGTGGATATGATCAGTGCAGACGCACTGGTGCTACACCTCAACCCAATGCAGGAATGCCTCCAGCCGGGAGGCAACACGAATTTCGCTGGTTTAGCCGACAAGATCGCACAGATATGCCGTGGCCTGAGCGTCCCCGTAGTGGTGAAAGAAGTTGGCTGGGGCATCAGCGACTGGGTTGCGCGGTTGCTGGTCGAGGCGGGCGTGGCGGCGATTGACGTGGCCGGCGCCGGAGGGACATCGTGGAGCGAAGTGGAGAAACATCGCGGGCAGGGGCAGCGCAGCCGGACTCTCGCCGAGCACTTCGCACACTGGGGCATTCCCACCGCGGAAGCCATCCAACTGGTGCGCGCCACCGCGCCGGACATCCCCATCATAGCCAGTGGGGGCATCCGCACCGGGCCGGATCTGGCGGTGGCCCTGGCGCTGGGGGCAAACATAGCGGGGATGGCATTGCCACTACTGGAGCCTGCGACGAGGTCCCCTGAGGCGGTGGTGGAAGTACTCAACGTGGTGATAGAGGGCTTGCGCATCGCTATGTTTTGCGCGGGGGCGGCTGATATCCCAGCACTGAAGGCAACGCCGGTGGAGGTGCGCTGATCCATGCCTATCACTGGTGCTCAGTTAGCGCCTTACATTGGGGCTGTGGAAGCGGAACTGCGCGCCCTCTGTCAGACCGATGACTCCGATCTGGCTGATCTCTTCGGAATGATGGGGTATCACCTGGGCTGGCTGGACGAGCAGTTCCAACCAGTCCGTGCCGACACGGGCAAACGCCTGCGTTCGCTCTTTTGCCTGTTGACCTGTGAGGCCATATGCGGTGATTGGCGACCAGCTCTCCGTGCCGCCACAGCCGTTGAACTGATCCACAATTTCTCGCTGGTCCATGATGACATCGAGGATGCGAGCGAGACGCGTCGCCACCGCCCCACCGTCTGGAAACTATGGGGCGTGGCGCAGGGTATCAACATCGGCGACGCGCTCTATTTCCTAGCACATGTGGCTCTGTGGCGTGAGAGAAAGCTGCCCGAACGGACATTATCGCGTGTGGTCCGCATTCTCGACGAGGCCGGTTTTGCATTATGTCAAGGACAGTATCTCGACCTGACTTTCGAAGAGCGTATGGACATCGCCGTGCCGCTCTACCTCAAGATGATCGAGGGCAAAACGGCAGCGCTTATTGCGGCGAGTGTGCAGATCGGCGCAGTGATCGGCGGCGCGACTGAGGCCGTCGCCGAGGCGTACCGACGCTTCGGGCTGGAGATCGGGTTGGCCTTCCAGATGGTGGATGACCTGCTGGGCATCTGGGGCGACCCGGCGGTTACTGGCAAACCTGCGGCCGACGATATCCTGAGCCGCAAGAAGTCGTTGCCCATCGTCTACGCGTTAGAGCGGGGCCTGGGTGCGCCGGATCAGCCCATCGGGCGCATCTACCGTCAGACACAGGTGAGCGCTGATGATGTTGGCGAGGTGCTGCGGGTGCTTGAAAGCATCGGCGCACGCGAGTACGTCCGCGCCATGGCTGATGAAAGGCGGCAAAAGGCACTGGACGCACTAGACGAAACAGGACTTGCCAATCCGGCTCAAGAAATGCTGCGGGAATTGGCGTTGGCTGCCGCGGACCGCGCTTTTTAGGCCTCATCAGGGAACTTCCCTCTATCATCTTGCGTCTGCATAGTCAATGAGTAGAATCGCTTTGCGCCGTAGAATCATATTATGTGCTCTCTTACTGGGAGCACTGTGCATGGTAACACTGGCTGCCAATGCACTGCTGGTGGATTTGCCATCCCTTGAGCGCGTAGGTGCCGGAACCATCGCGCCCACCACGCAGATCTTAGACCGCGACGGGAGATTGCTCTACGAGATCATGGATCCGCGTTCAGGTCGCCAGACACCGTTGCCGCTGGAGGAGATACCCCTCTACCTGCGCCAAGCCACCATTGCCACAGAGGACGCCAGTTTCTACACCAACCCCGGGGTGGATGCGCGGGCGATTCTGCGGGCCATTTGGATCAATCTGCGCGGCGGCGAAGTGTTGGCTGGAGGGAGCACCATCACCCAACAATTAGCACGCAATCTGCTCCTCTCGCCCGAAGAGCGCAGTCAACGCACTTTGGTGCGCAAGTTGCGGGAGAGCATCTTGGCCTGGCGACTCTCCCGGGCATTCACAAAGGACGAAATCCTCGCCCTGTACCTAAATACGACCTACTATGGCAACTTAGCCTATGGCGTTGAGGCAGCGGCCCAGGCCATTTTCGGCAAGCGTGCCCGTGATCTGGACCTGGCGGAATGTGCACTCATCGCCGGGTTGCCTCAGGCTCCATCTCTTTACAACCCGCTCATTGATCCCGAGGCGGCTCACAAGCGCCAGACCGTCGTGCTCGATCTGATGGTGAAGACTGGCTACATCACGCCGGAGCAGGCCGCACAGGCCAAGCAGGAGAAACTCTCCTTCGCTGCAACGCCCTTCCCTATTCGCGCCCCGCACTTCGTCATGTATGTGTGGGATCTCCTCAAGCATCGTTATGGGGAAGAGATGATTTACAAGCGCGGGCTGCGGGTTACCACCACCCTCGACCTGGATATGCAGGAGCGGGCCCAGGAGATCGTGCGCTACCGACTCTCGCTGCTCAACGAACCCAAGCCCGGCGCACCCCAGCACAACGTTACTGACGCCGCACTTGTGGCCCTTGACCCACAGAGCGGCGAGATCTTGGTCATGCTCGGCAGCCCGGACTATTTCGACCCGAAGATCGACGGCGCTGTGAATTGCACTCTCATGCCGCGCCAGCCCGGTTCCTCTATCAAGCCGGTAACCTATGCCGCTGCCTTCAGTGAGGATTATGCGCCAGCGACCGTGCTGATGGACGTGCGCACTGCCTTCACCACGCAGGAGGGTGTCGCATACGTCCCCATCAATTATGACCTCAAATATCATGGGCCGACGTCGTTGCGCCAGGCGCTCGGTTCATCGTACAACTTGATTGCGGTGAAAGTGCTTGACCACATCGGTTTGGAGAAAATGATCTCGTTGGCCCATGCACTGGGTCTGAGCACCTTAGACGATCGAGGCAAGTTTGGTTTAGCGCTCACGCTGGGCGGCGGTGAAGTGCGGCTATTGGAATTAACAGCGGCGTACTCGGCTTTTGCCAACGGTGGCCGCCGGGTGGACCCAGTCGCTATCCTGCGGGTGGAAGATAGCGCCGGGCGACTGATTGACGCCTGGCAGCCAGCGCCGGGTGAGCCGGTACTGGACGAGCGGGTGGCTTATTTGATCACCCACGTTCTATCGGATGACACGGCGCGCATACCCGCCTTCGGCGAGGGCAGCGTGCTCAAACTGTCGCGCCCGGCGGCAGTGAAAACCGGCACTACCAACGACTGGCGCGACAATTGGACGGTAGGCTACACGCCCGATTTAGCCGTCGGTGTCTGGGTGGGCAACGCCGATAACTCGCCGATGCACAATGTATCTGGCATCAGTGGGGCAGCACCCATCTGGCATGATTTCATGGAAGAGGTGTTGAAAGGCACGCCCGTGCGAGAGTTCACCGAGCCGGCAGGGATAGCCCATGTGGAGGTGTGCGCAGAATCTGGTTTACGGCCCGGTCCGCTTTGCACTCGGCGGCGCACCGAGATATTCATAGCCGGGAAAGAGCCAACTCGCGAGTGCGATGCCCACCAACTCGTGGCTCTCGACGCGCGGACGGGCGAAGTAGCAGGACCAGACACACCGCCGGAGCACATCATTTGGCGCATCTTCACTATCCTGCCTCCTGAGGCTCAGGAATGGGCGCGGGAGACAGGCTTTCCTCAGCCGCACGTGGCTATGACAGCACCAGAAGCCTCTGCGCAAAAAGGCGCCCGAGAAGAGGGAATCATTCTCACCGATCCTTACGCCTTCTCTGTATACCGGCTGATGCCGGACTTGCCGCCCGCCGACCAGCGCATTCTCGTTGCCGCGCGGCCGACCACCAGCACCCGCATCGCCCGTATGACATTCTACGTAGATAATCAGGCCATCGCCGAGGTGACAACGCCACCCTACTCGACCTTCTGGCCGCTGGCTCTGGGCAAGCACGCCATCCACGCCGTGGCGACGGACATAGCAGGGCAACAACTGGAGAGCCCACGCGTGTTTATTGAGGTGCAACCATACTAGGAGGATACTGACATGCCAAGACATCAATTTGTGAAAGCAATTACTTGCATTTTGCTTGTGGCAGGGACGCTGGCCGGGTGTGTACCCAAACCCCAGCCCACGCCCATTCCCCTGCCCCCCACAGCGCCCGTTGTCTTGCACACTCAACCGGAGCGCGGCCAAGAGCATGGCCTGACTGATCCCATTGTCATCACCTTCGACCAGCCAATGGACCAAGCAGCCACAGAGGCAGCATTCACCATCGAGCCGAAGGTGGAAGGGACATTTTCGTGGGACGGCACGAACCTGCGCTTCACGCCGTCCGTGCCACTCCAGCGAGGCGCGACCTACACTGTTACTATAGCCGAGAGTGCCCGCAGTGCAAAGGGTATGGCGCTGGCCTTGCCCGTTGAACTGCGGTTCAAGACAGTCGGCTACCTGGAGGTAGCCAGTGTTCAGCCTGCGCCCGACACCACCGACATCGCCACCGACGTTACGATTGCAGTTATTTTCAATCGTCCCGTCGTGCCGCTCAGTGCCATCAGCGAGCAAGCTGGATTGCCCAGTCCGCTCTCCATCTCGCCGGAAGTGCAAGGCAAGGGCGAGTGGCTGAACACCGCCGCATACATTTTCAGGCCCGAAGTGGAACTCCTGCCCGCGACCACATACACCGTCACTGTCCCTGCTGGACTGAAGGACACCACCGGTGGCGTGCTGGCCGAGGATTATGTCTGGTCTTTCACCACTGTGTACCCGGTTGTGGTCAGGACCACCCCCAGTGACGGCGACATTTATGTCGGGCCCAGCCAGGTGATCAGTGTTACCTTCAATCAGCCAATGAACCATCGCTCGGCAGAGGAGCATTTCAGCCTGCAAGCGGCCGAAGGTGGGCTACCTCAGATTCAGGGCACGTTCACCTGGGATGGGAACACCATGGCTTTCACGCCAGGCACGCCCCTGCGCATGGGGACGCGTTATCGCGGGCGCGTGGCGGCGGGAGCATTGGCCGCGACAGGCAATGCTGGCACTCAACAAGTATACGAATGGACGTTTACCACCGCCGAATTGCCCCGCATCATAACCACTTATCCGAAGAATGGGACGAAGGACGCTGAACCTTACACTAACCTGGAGGTCACTTTCTCCAGCCCAATGGACCGCGATACCTTGCTGGATAATCTGACCATCTTCCCCACAGCCACGCAGGTCTACAGTTACTGGTGGGATTCCGACACCCAACTCTCGCTCTCTTTCGGTGCACAGCCGTCCACCAGTTACACGATCAGCATCGGCAAGGGGATGAAGGGTCGCTACGGGCACAACCTGGACAAGGACTACACCATTCGCTTCACCACCCGCGAGTTATATCCTTCTGCCTACCTGATGGGTCCCGACCGCATTGGCACGTTCAACGCCTACACTACCACCGTCGTCTATGCCAGTTATGTCAATGTTACGGAATTAAACCTGTCCCTTTACCGGCTCAATCGCGCCACCTTCGTGGCCCTCACCGGCCAGGATTGGTGGGAGAGATGGGACACTTTCAAACCTTACAGTGGTAACCTGGTGCGCCAGTGGACAGAGGAAGTAGAGGCCCCGCTAAATGTAACGGCGCTGGCCCCCATTACCCTGACGGGTGCCAATGGCGAGGCGCTCGAACCAGGCTTCTACTATCTGGAACTGCGCTGGCCGAGCCGTGAAACAGAGGTCTCGCGGCAATTGCTCGTCATCTCGCGGGCAAACGTGACCCTCAAGGCCACCCAAACCGAAGCGTTAGTGTGGGTAACGGACCTCAAAACAGGCCAACCCATCGCCAATACGGATGTGACTGTCCTAGGGCCCACTGGCGATATGTTGTCCTCAGGGCGTACCGATGGGGAGGGCATCTTTAGCACCAGTATCCCCAAGACCGATCCGTGGGCCACTATCTTCGCCTTTGCCGGCGGGGAAGAAGACCTGGGCGTGGCCCTTAGCGATTGGTCGAACGGCATTTCGCCTTGGGATTTCGACCTGAACAGTGAACCATACCAGGAGCCCTACACTGTTTATTTCTACACGGACCGGCCCATTTACCGGCCAGGTCAGACCGTTTACTTCAAGGCCGTTGTGCGTGCTGACGACGACGCCCGCTACAGTCTGCCGGATCTCAAAGAACTGCGGGTCACCATCACGGACGGGCAAGGTAAGACGCTCTACGACCAGTCCTTGCCGCTGAACGACATGGGCACTCTAAATGGCGAGTTGGCACTAAGCGAAGATGCCTCGTTAGGTTACTACTACATCAATGCCCAAATCGGCGAGCAGTACTTCGGCACAGGCTTCCAGGTAGCCGAGTATCGGAAGCCCGAGTTCGAGGTCCAGGTCAGCACAGATAAAGATAACTACATCCAGGGTGACACCATCCATGCTACCGTAGAAGCCAGTTACTACTTCGGTGGGCCGGTAGCCGAGGCCCAGGTACACTGGCGACTGATGCGTGAGACCTTTTTCTTCTCCTACCCCGGTAAAGGATGGTGGGACTTCACCGACTACGAGTACTTCGAGCCCCGTCGCTACACCGCATTCGGCGAGTTCGTCAGCGAAGGCTACGGCAAACTGGACAGCGCCGGTCGCCTCACCTTCTCCATACCCGCCGACATCGCTGACCGCAAGAACAGCCAGGTCTTCACCATTGAGGCCGAGGTCACCGACGTGAATAATCAGTCGGTGAGCGGGCGGACAGCGGCTGTTGTACACAAGGGGTTGTATTACATTGGCCTGCAACCAGAAAGTTACGTCAGCCGGGTGGGCAAAGAGGCGGCAGTGAAGATCATCACAGTGGACGCCGAGGGCATCACCGTCACAAATAAGGCCCTCACCGTTGTCTTCATGGAGCACCGCTGGTACAGCGTCCAGGAGCGAGGCGACGATGGTCGTTTCTACTGGACAAGCAAGGTCGAGGATACACCTGTCTATACCACCACTATCACCACCGATGCGGCGGGCACCGCCCGCGCTGCCTTCATACCCGAAAAGGGTGGCACATACAAAGTACTGGCCACTGGTAAAGACGAGCGAGGCAACACGATCCAGAGTGCTACTTACTTGTGGGTGTCCTCCTACGAATTCGTCAGTTGGCGACGCGAGAACACCGACCGCATAGACTTGATCGCCGACAAGAAAGAATACGCTCTCGGTGACACTGCGCAGATCTTGGTGCCATCGTCCTACGTTGGCCCGGTGAAAGCGCTACTCACCATTGAGCGGGGACACATCATCGAGCATCGTGTTCTCACCCTGGAGACTAACAGTGACTTGCTCTCCATCCCCATCAAGCCCGAGCACGCACCGAATATCTATGTCTCCGTGGTCATTGTCAAAGGCCACGATGCGAGCAACCCGCTCGCTTCCTACAAGGTTGGCTATATCAAACTGCCGGTTTCCACCATCGAGCGGCAAGTCACCGTCACCATCACGCCGGACAAAAGCACTCACTACAGCCCCGGCGAGAAGGTAACGTATAGCATCCAGGCAACAGACTACACCGGTAAGCCTGTACAGGCGGAATTGTCCTTGCACCTGGTGGACCTCTCGGTGCTTGCACTCACCGGTGGCGAGACGCGCACCAAGATCGTGGATCACTTCTACCATGAGCGTGGCGTGGGCGTCCGCACGGCAGCGACATTGGCCATTTCGGTGGATCACTTCAATGAGCGCATTGCGCCGGAAGCCAAAGGAGGTGGCGGCGGTGAACGAGCCCTGGTACAAGGTCCGGTACGTCGTACTTTCCCCGACACAGCCTACTGGAACCCTGTTGTGCGCACGGATGCCCAAGGGAAGGCCCAGGTAACTGTGGAGTTGCCCGACAACTTGACCACATGGCGGTTGGGAAGCGTGGCGGTTACCGCCGACACGAAGGTAGGCGAGGCCACTCTGGACATCGTAAGCACCAAGGACTTGCTCATTCGGCCAGTTGCACCGCGCTTCTTCGTCATCGGCGACCAGGCCCAACTGGGGGCGGTGATCCACAACAACACCAATAGCGACGTCACGGTGGATGTTAGCCTGAGTGCTGAGGGATTGAGCGTGGACGGCGGTAGCCAGCAAGTGCAGATACCTGCCCTGGGCAAGACGGCCGTCAATTGGCAGGTCAGTGTAAAGCCCACGGACAAGGCCGTGCTGCTCTGGAGCGCAAAGGCCGGCCATCTTACCGACGCCGTGGAGATCACCTTGCCCGTATATCACTTCAGTTCGCCGGAGGTCGTCGCCACTGCCGGACAGGTGGAGAGCGGCGAGACTCGCCTCGAGGTGGTGAGCCTGCCACCGCGCTACGATCCGACCATGGGCGAATTGACCGTACAGGTAGATCCTTCTCTGGCCGCATCTATGCGCGACGGGCTCAAGTATCTGGAGCAATACCCCTACGATTGCATCGAGCAGACAGTGAGCCGTTTCCTCCCCAACGTCGCCACCTATATGGCGGTGAAACAGTTGGGCCTGGACAGGCCCGACCTAGCCGCACGGACGGCGCAATATGTGGGTGTCGGCTTGCAGCGCATCTATGCCCTGCAACACTACGATGGAGGCTGGGGTTGGTGGCTTACAGATCGCAGCAACCCGTACATCTCGTCCTATGTGCTTTTCGGCTTGGTACAAGCCAAGAAAGCCGGGTTTGCAGTGGACGAAGAAGTGATCCGCCGGGCAATCGGCTATTTGCAAGGCGCACTCAAGGATCAGCAGGATGTGTTGGCCTACCACAACTATGACTCGCGCGCCTACATCCTTTACGTTTTGGCCGAGGCTGGCAGCCTTCAGGGCGGCCTGATCGGTTCGCTCTACGAGAAGCGCGATAGCCTGGGCTATTACGGCAAAGCATATCTGGCTATGGCCATCCAACTGCTTGATAAGACCGATAGCCGGACCCAGACATTGGTAAGTGACTTGACCAATGGAGCGATACTGAGCGCAACCGGCGCACACTGGGAAGAGGCGACCACAGACTACCGGACAATGAACACCAATACCCGCTCGACAGCCATCGTTCTGCAAGCCTTGGTGCGCCTGGTGCCAGATAATGCCCTGATTCCGAACGTCGTGCGCTGGCTGATGATGGCGCGCAAAGAAGGCCACTGGGAAAGCACCCAGGAAACAGCCACCGCCATCCTGGCACTCACGGAGTTTATGGTATCGACTGGCGAATTGAAGGCTGACTATAATTATAGGGTGCGGGTGAATGGCAAAGAACTGGGCCGTGACACGGTAACAGCCGCGAACGTAGACGAGACCCGCAAACTGCAGGTGGCAGTGGCCGATCTGTTGGCCGACCAAGCCAACAGGTTGGAAATAGAGCGACCTATACCCGCTGCTGGCCAGACGGGAGCGGGACGGCTGTACTACTCCGCCTATCTGCGCTATTACTTGCCCGTCGAGGAAGTGAAAGCGCTGAACCGCGGCATCATCGTCTCACGGCAATACGCGCTGTTGGATGACCCGAAGCAACCTATCGAGAGCGCGGCCGTAGGCGATGTCATCCAGGTGAAGTTGACCCTGATCGCACCACAAGATCTGCACTACCTGGTGCTCGAGGATCCGCTTCCTGCTGGTTGTGAGGCGCTGGACACCAGCCTGAAAACCACCAGCGCTGCTTACGAAGCGCCTGAACTACAGTCCGTGGATCGCTGGCGCTACTGGTGGTGGTTCTGGAACCACAGTGAATTGCGGGATGAGAAGGTGGCGCTCTTCGCCACGTACTTACCCAAGGGCACCTATGAGTACACGTATTTGATGCGGGCTAGCGTGTCCGGACAGTTCCTGGTGATGCCGACATATGCCTACGAGATGTATTTCCCAGAGGTATTCGGGCGCGGCGACGGGCTGAAATTCACCATCGCACGCTAGGCGTGCTTGTGAGGGGAGGATCGCCGTCTGGAGACGGCTCCCACCAGATGAGCAAGAAGCCCCGACCAAATAAGTCGGGGCTTCTTGTTGTGCCGGCTGGGATACCACGATCAGTTTCCTTTTCTCATGCTCCTGGGGGCAAAATGACCGGCGTTTCTGGTTTGCCGAAGTCAGGGACGTGCTTGAGGAAAACCGGAATGCTGGCCAGGAAACCCAAAGCCACCAGGTGCTCCGGCTGGCTCAATAAGAGGAGGGTTGGGCCGAGCACGAGGATCGCCAGCCCCATCGAGCGAGGGCGATGGCGCAGGGCAAGGTACAAGACCAGCCAGGCCAGAAATACCACAGGGATCACAAGCGGCTGTAAGAGCAGGAACAATCCGAACAGCAGTGAAAGTCCTATACCCCCGTAGAAGCCGATGAATGGCGACCAGTTGTGTCCAACGACGGCGGCTACACCGGCAATAGGGATTACCCACAGGTCGCCGGGGACAAGTAACCGACAGAAGGTGAGAGCAACCACACCCTTGCTCGCGTCCACTGCCGCGGTCAGAACCCCTAACGCCAGGCCGCCCATTCTACTTACGTTCAGGCCACCTGTGTGACCACTGCCCTTGAAACGCGGATCTGGCCGACCTGAGATTCGTGTGAGGACTACTCCCGTGGGAAACGCACCTATCAGGTAGCCGACGAATGCTGCCAGAACGTACGATAAGGGAGGTACCATTACTACCACTCTCCAACGACAACCCGCAATGCCTGCGGGATGATTTCCAGTTCCATACGCTTGGCATCGGTGGCACAGACTTCGCCGTCGGCATGGGCGCACATGCCCTGTGGTGCATCGGTGGTCAACACCACGCGCCGTGCTCTGGCCATCGTCACATTGGGCTGGGTGGTGTGCGTGCCCTTGATGAAATGGGGTATGAGGCGCAAGATATTGAATTGGCTTACCTCACGGGCTATGCACAGGTCGAATAAACCATCGTCCATTTGCGCTTCGGGGGTTACCAGAAAGCCACCTCCATAGCGCCGCCCGTTGGCGATGGAAATCATCAGTAGTTTGGCAGTGATAGTCTGCTCGTCGTATTGCATGGTAATAAGCGGGGCCTTGAAGTAGATGAATGTGGTTTGGAGCACAGCGACGAGATAAAGCGGCAGGCCGGTGAGGAAACGGATTTTCTGTGCCAGAATAGTAACCATGCCGTCGAAGCCAACGCCCACACCGTTGCCAAAGTAGCGCCCGTCCACCACGCCGACGTCTATCACCCGCGAGCGGCCCTGCGCGACGGCATCGCAAGCGGCCTCCAGGTCCAACGGTATGCCCGCTCCCCAGGCGAAATCGTTGCCCGAACCGATGGGGATGGCCGCCATCGTGCCCACTGTCTCGCCGGGGTGCCGACAGCGCATCATACCGTTGATGACTTCGTTTGAAGTGCCGTCACCGCCTACGGCCACAATGGTTTGGTAGCCGTTCTTCAGGCCCTCTTCTGCTAGATCCGCGGCGTGCATAGGTCGCTCCGTGTGGGCCACATCGAAATCTACACCCTTAGCGCGCAGCGTACTTTTGACCCGTTCTTCTCCACGCTCGCCATATCCACGCCCAGCGATGGGGTTGACGATGACCAATGTTTTTGCCATGCTCTCCTCCCTACAGTTTCCCATGCTGTCCTTTTACTAAAACACGATCCGAACTCAAGGGTGACGCAAAAAGAGCCTCGAGATTAAGCCCGAGGCCCTTTTCTGCTAACGTGCCGAAATACCGACGGACTTATCGGCTCTATTGCCCGACGCTTCGGGTGAACTCGATCAGTTCCTCTAGTTTGCGTGCCGCCGCGCCGGAATCCAGTGATTCCTCGGCCATCTTGACACCTTCGCGCAGGTGGCGCGCGCGTCCGCCAACTACCAACGCCGCCGAAGCGTTGAGCACCACGATGTCGCGTTGGGGCCCCTTCTGACCGGCCAAGACAGCGCGGGTGATGGCGACGTTTTCCTCTCTGCTCCCACCGGCAAGGTCCGTTAGCGAGGCCCTGGGCAACCCCAGTTCGGCAGCATCCAAGGCAAAAGTGGCCACAATGCCCTCTGGATCCAACCGGCTGACTTTGTTCACGCCGGTAGTGGACAGTTCGTCCAGGCCATCCACGCCGTACACTACGTAAGCCGAGCGCACGCCCAGGTTGCGCATGGTATAGGCCAGTTGCTCGGTCAGCCCGCCAGCGTATACACCCACAAACTGTGCCTCGGCCGATGCCGGGTTGACCAACGGCTCCAGCACGTCGAGGATAACGTGAAAGCCGATCTCGACTGCAGGTTGGAGGGCGTTTTCCAAGCCCGCCTGCAAGCGGGGGGCGAAGAGGAAGCCGATGCCCACCTGGTCAATGCAATCGGCCATCTGCTGGGGCGTGAGTTCCAGGTTGACGCCCATAGCCTCGAGTAAGTCGGCGCTACCGCAGCGACCGTGAGCGGAGCGGTTGCCGTGTTTGGCAACCGCGAGACCGGCACCCGCCGTCACCAGCGAAGCCAGGGTGGAGATATTGAACGTCCGCGGTCGGTTACGGCCGATACCACAAATGTCTACCAGGTCACGCCGCTTGGGTCGCACAGGGGTTACGCCGCGGCGCAGCGCCAGGGCACAGCCAGTCAACTCGTCCACCGTCTCGCCCTTCATGCGCAAGGCGGTCAGAAAGGCTGCCACTTGAGCCGGCGTGGCCGCACCGGCAATGATCTCACCCATCGCTGTCTCTGCTTCAGATACACTTAGCGATTCGCTCTCTATCAGTTTTGCCAGTGCATCTTTGATTGTGGTCATGAGCACACCCCTTGGCTTTCTATTATACCATGAGAGATTGTAAAACAAAGCGGGGCCGATGTCAAAAATTCCTCTTGGATGCCTCGTCCACACTTGTCCAAGGCAACCTGCTGCGGTATAATCTGAGCCGCCAGCGATAAAACAGCGCGGCGATGGAGGAATAATCCATGGGAACAATCTCCAGATTGCGACGAGCGCATCGCCGTCTGGAGACGGCTCCCACCTGAGAGTAGGGACGGAGGGAGAACGCGAACCCCGAAGCACGAGGGAAAACAGCACTGGCCGCATTCATCGTAGTACTGGCAGCGATGGCTACCCTGGGCGCTGCGCCCGCCTCGGCTGGCCAGTCGTGGGAGCAATCTCCAGATTGCGACCAGAGTATCGCCGTCTGGCGACGGCTCCCACTTGAGAGCAGGGACGGAGGGAGAACATGAACCCTGAAGCACGAGGGAAAACAGCCCTGGCCGCATTCATCGTGGTACTGGCAGTGATGGCTGCCCTGAGCGCTGCGCCCGCTTATGCTGGCCAGTCGTGGGAGCAATCTCCAGATTGCGACGAGCGCATCGCCGTCTGGAGACGGCTCCCACTTGTGAATACCCGCCACCGAATGGAATTCGGTGGCTACACCCGGGATGCAGGGACGACCGGCCGGTCGCCCCTATTGGAAATCGCATTTCCGGGCGCGGCCGGTAGCGAGATCCCGACCCACGCGGGTCGCCGGTGGATGAATCCACCGGCTGGTCTTGTCAAGTCCCGCTGGGACTGGGCCACGATGGGCCGCCAAACCCATTCACAGGCGTCCCCGCCCACCCAGATTGCCCCGACCGGATACATCTCTTACACCATCCGCCCCGAAGACATCGTTTCCCAAGAAAAAATCTTAGCCAATCCCTACTATCGGGAAAAAATAAACTCCACCTACTGGCTTCCGCCTTTTCGCGACAACGAGCGCCAAAAAGTAATGGATGAGTGTATCTTCCGAGCCACTGTCTTTGGGATTATGGCCAAGAATAATCCCGAGATTGCCGCCATTACCGATCCTTATCAGCAGGCGTTAAAAATCCTTGAGGTGGCAGCGGTTGATCCCAATTTGGCCTCCATGATGCCCCACTTTAGAGGAGCAACAGGAATGAGCGTGGAGGAGGCTAGTCAGTGGCGGCAAAGAGTAGTCAATTGGTTGAAGGAAAATCAAACAAAGAATCCGGCCTCTTTCCGAGGCTGGGTGAACTGGCTTTTGGAAGGGGCAAAAGTCAGGCCCGGGGTGGTCATCCAAGTTCCCACCCCCACCCCCCAACGGCCACCAGCGACACCGGAACTTTTGGCGCCCAAAGTTGATTGGCTAAAGCCGGTGAGGGAAGGGGACAAAATTGTTTACCGCGCCGAGACGGGCAACCCCTATGGCCTGGAAGCCGGCGCTTATGCTGGCGAGACAATAACCTATAATTCCCAAAAAGAGATCGGCGTGGTTTTGGTTGCCGAAGTGGTTAAGGCTTTGATGGAGAAGGCAAATACTCCCGGATCAATCGCCAGGGGAGAGTACAAAGTTCCTCTTCCGCTCGATCCAAGAGGAGAAAAAACCCTGCAAATCGAGGAATTTGTGTGGTTTTGCAAGTATTATCAGCAAACATGGAAGCTTTTAGTAATAAAGGGGATTTCATCAAATGCTGTTTTTGTTTCTCCTCTTCCTGGAAAAGTGATGGTTATAGCAGCAGGCTCGCCTTGGTTTGGTCCGGCAATTGTTTTAGAGCTACCCCAGGAACGGATGTGGGGACAAGAGGGTCAGCTTAATGTAATTTATCCAAAAGGAAGTCAGGCCCGAGCGCATGGAGAGATGGTTCAGATGGGCAACCCTATTGTTTGGGGAATAGAAGGAAAACTTACTAAGCCTGATGCCCCTCCTGGAAGCCAGGCAATTATTAGTCTACCCAAACCCGCTGCTGAGTTTGCTGGTTTTGACACCCCAAATCATATTTTAAAAATTGATGAGGACGCAGTGGTCTTTCTTGTCCGAAGTGGTTCTTGACAAATTAGGTCCTTCCTTTGTATCATAAACTTAATGCTGCCCAGTAGTAAATCACAACTTTTCTTTCTTTCCTTCCTCATTGTTCTAATTGTTGGTTTACTTGGTTTCAACTTGGTCATGTCGCGCTATGGTGCCTTTTGGCAAAAGAAGGAGCCACTTGGTCAGGTCCCCCCCTCGGCTCAACCAACCCCCGCTTCTTTCCAACCGCCTTTGTTTAGTCCGCCGGTTGAAAAAGAGCATCTTGGGCAGGTCAAAATTACCCAGTTAGATTTAGGCCAGAATGACTTAGGGTTTTCCCTGCCCGAGGGAGCACCATTTTATGCCGGCTTTGAGGGAATTGTAGAAGTGGTAGGGGAGCCACCCCAACAGATTATTGCCTTAAATTCTCTGGACGGAAAAAGAAGACTCCATTATCTTTTTTCCGGAGTCGCGCTGGTTGTTAACGGATCAAAAGTGACCGAGGGTGAGGTTTTAGGCAGGGTCAGCAAAGAGCCATTGCCCACAAGGGAGATTAATCTTATTGTTTCCTATTTTCAAAATGGAGAAAAAGTAAGTTTGAGCCAGGAGATTATTGAGGCCCTGGAATAAAATGACTAAGAAGACATTGTTTGTTATTTTCATTCTTTTTTGTGCCTTATTTTTGTTTCCGAAGGACGTGGTTGAGGCGGCATATCTTTACGAGGATCCATGTGATTCTACAACCTGTCCTCCACCTCCCTCTAAAGATACCTATTGCTGCGATACTGGTTCAAGTTGTTCTCCCAATTTGGGCGGAAACTGTAATAATGTCCAGCCCTGGACCTATTGTTATAATCCAACATGTAAAATGATAACAGGAACGTGTCAGTGGGATTGGTATTATTACACCTGTGGGGCTTACGATACTTGTATTTCTTCTGATGGGCCTTATCTGCGGGCGGGTCGGTGTGGGCAAGGTACTGCCTGCGATACAACTGGCTGTCTATACGGTGGTATCTATAAGACCTGCTGCGCAGTTGACAGTAAAGGAAATTTAACCGGACAGTTAGGGGGAACTTGCTCTGGCGGCTGTCGTACCGGAACTTGTCCTTCAGGCTCAACGGCTGTTCAATGCGGTTTTGACAACAAGCCCGCCTGTGGGGTTTCTGCGTGCCAGGCGGGTGCGCCGACTTCCACCCCGCCGCCTGGGCCGACGCCGACGCCGACGCCAACACCCCAGCCGCCAGCACCTAGTTGGATCTGGGTTAATGTCCGGGGGGATGAGGTTATCAAGGGTTCTTCGGTTTCTATTGATGTTTGTCAAAAACCGGCCCAATGTTGGAATAAAGCCTGTTACTATGACTCGATTGAAGTTCGAAATGCCGCCAAGGGTTATCTTTCTCCTTATGGGAAGAAGATGTGTACTACAACTGGTTGGCAGAGCGGCGCTCACTGCCATGATTGTACTAATTATCCTGGTGATAAGACTAATACCGGATATCAAAAAACCTGCACTTGGAACACCACCAACTTTCCGGCCGGCTACTATAATGCCCGGGTCTATTATGGCGGGCATGGGCCGGGGACTTGTGAGGATGGGGCGAGGGAAGCCTTTGATCCGGTGATTCTTTGTGAACAAGGCACTTTTTACACAAACCCAAAATGCGGTTGGTCGGGTAACAATTGGTGTGCTTTGCCAAATGGTTTAACTCCGCGCGATTGTAATACTGGTTGGGTTAGTGGACCGACTATTCCGGTTTGGTGTCCCTCTTTTGCTTATTTCACCAACACTGGAAAATATTGTCCGGAAAATGCCGATAAACTTAAGAAATTTGAGGGTAAGGTTAGCCAGTGTATAGTGGATGATGGTTGTAATCCTCCAAGGTGCAGTAACTTGAGTCTTTCTCCAAACCCGGTGGAACCAGGAAAATCAGTAACAGTGACATTTAATACCAGCAATGTCCAAGAGTCCTGGTTGCATCTTTTTCAGGGAACGACCCAAGTAGCCCAGTATAAAATCTCCAGCGGACAGTCATTTCCTGCCCCCTCGACTACCGGCACCTATAGCGTTAAACTCAATGCCTATTCTACTGGTTGTCAAGGGCTTTGTGGCTGGGATGGAAATTGGTATAAGGCTAACGACAAAACTTGCCCTTCAGGCTGGGTGACTAATCTTGGCTCTGGTTGTGGGGGATGCCAGGCGACTTTGACAGTTACAACTATCACGCCGACGGTAACTCCAACCCCGACGGTGACACCCGTACCTGGCTGTCCGGTAACAGATGGCAATCCTTCGGCTGACGAATCTCCTACAGGAGTAACCGCTATCCGGGCTGGGTCAAATATCAATATCTCCTGGGTTGATAATGCCATTGGGGAAACCAGATTTAGGATCGAATATCAGGTTGATGGAGGAAACTGGCGGTTTTTAACTACAGTTGGGGCCAATACTACCAGCACTGTTCATACTAGTGTCGGCTCTTCATCTTCCTATCGTTATCGAGTTCGGGCCGAAGACCCAACCTTTTCCGCAAACTGCTACACCAACTGGGGCTATAGCAATGTTGTTCCTGGAGTGACTCCTACTCCTACCCCCACTCCCACCGGGGTTCCTTCTTGTAACATTTCTTTATCTCCGGCTGATTTGACTTTGGATCAGGGCGAAAGCGGGCCTCAGGTGGCCAGTGTTACTACTAGTCCGGCGGGGACAACTGTTAACCGGGTTCGCTTTTTGTCCTTGGACCAGAGGATTGCTTGTGTTTATCCGGTTGACAGCTGTGTTTCTTCGGTTGATGATTCTTCTTCGCCTTATTCAACCACTATCAGAGGAGTTTCCCCAGGCTCAACCCAAATCGTTGGTTATGCTTATTTAAATCCCGATGCGTTTTGGGCGTCGGTGGCGGGAAATCTCAATTGTGTTGGACGAAGGGCAGGTATACCCAGTAACTCACTGCGGGCTGATCCGTGAGCGCAGCCAGTTCCGCGATGGTGGCCACCACAGTGCGGGTGAATTCGGTGGCGAAAGATGTATCCAGGTACGCCAGCACATCGCGGGTGGTGTGGTAATGGGGGTTGAAGTCATTCAGGTCTTCGATGAGTAAAAGGGCAGGGTAGCCCTCATACCAGAAGGGGGCGTGGTCGCTGTTTGGAATTGCTCCGGCTGTGATTTTCTCGGGCGTGAGGGCAATGTCATAGCGTGATATGGCGCTGATCACCGCATCGCCGAGAGCGCTCGATTCCAGAACCAAATCCCCGCAGTGGATATCGGCGGCACGGTCACCGTCGCTGTCCCAGGCCACCATATCCAGATTGATCACGCCCAGGATGTGGTCGCCACGCCCAGCGGCCTCGGAGG
>JACIWT010000024.1:0-357 GCA_014360825.1 Chloroflexota bacterium
GCATCCTCTCCGCCAGGGCGGGGTTCATCGCCGCCACTCTGAGCACCTCCAGCCGTCGCTGGTCAGGGTCGGTGATGGAAGCCAAAGTCGGATCATTCCGCACCAGGATTCGCCAGACGGTTTCCTGGAAAACGCACTCATCGGTTACCATTTGCCTTTGCTGCTCCGTCTGATAGAAGGGCCGGGTCCAATAGACGGAGTTGATTTTCTCGGCGTAGTACGGGTTGGCGAGGATCTCGCTTTGGGAGACGATGTCCTGGGGGCGGATGGTGTAGGAGATGTATCCGGTCGGGGCAATCTGGGTGGGCGGGAGGGCTTGCGAATGGGTACGGCGGCCCATCGCGGCCCAGTCCCAGC
>JACIWT010000024.1:367-29443 GCA_014360825.1 Chloroflexota bacterium
GGATCCGGCAGTGGTTGCCCTGCGCCCCCTCTCCATTTTTATGGAGAGGGGGATGGGGGGTGAGGTACGAGACGGCGATACTCTGGTCGCAATCTGGAGATTGCTCCCACGACTGGCCAGCCGAGGCGGGCGCAGCGCTCAGGGTAGCCATCGCTGCCAGTACCACGATGAGTGCAACCAGGGCCATTTTCGCTCGTGCTTCGGGGTTCATGTTCTCCCTCCGTCCCTACTCCCAAGTGGGAGCCGTCTCCAGAGGGCGACACGCTGGCCGCAATCTGGAGATTGCTCCCACCTATTGCTTCCCCTTGGCCTTGCCCTCCTCCTTGCGGGCGGCCTCACTCAGCGCGGGGAGACCATTCTCCACCCGCCCGTTCACAGAATCCTCCGGATAGCGTCCTTCAGAATCACGCTCGCCCGCCGGGCAGCCTGTGAGCAGGGCGATGCCCTCGTCCACCGTGCGCACCGCCCAGATGTGGAACTTCCCGGCCCGCACTGCCTCCACCACGTCCTCGCGCAGCGCCAGGTTGCGCACATTGGCTTCTGGGATCACCATTCCCTGTTCGCCGGTCAGCCCTCGCGCCGCGCAAAGGTCGAAGAAGCCCTCGATCTTGGCGTTCACCTGGCCAATGGCCTGTACCTCCCCGTGTTGATTCACCGAGCCGGTGGCGGCAATGCCCTGGCGGATGGGCAGGTCCGCCAGGCTGGAAAGCAGGGCGTAGAGTTCGGTGGAAGCGGCGCTGTCGCCCTCTATCTCCTCGTAGGACTGCTCGAAAGAGAGGCGGGCGGAGAAAGAGAGTTTCTCCCCCCGTGCGTACTTTGCGCTCAGATAGCCGACCAGGGTGAACACGCCTTTGTCGTGGAGGGGGCCGCTTAACTTCGCCTCCCGGTCCAGAGCCACTAATCCTGCTTCGCCCGCGTGAGTGATGGCCGTGATGCGCGATGGCCTGCCAAAGGCATAATCGCCCATCTCGATCACCGAGACGCCGTTCACTTGGCCCACCTTCGCGCCCTCGGTATCCACGAGTATCACACCCTCGCGCATCAGTTCCTGCCAGCGCTTCTCGGAACGGTTCAGGCGACGGGTTCGCTCGCTCACCGCCTGGCGCACGTCGGCGGCGGTGACGGCCTGGCGCTTGTTCTGCCCAGCCCAGAAACTGGCCTCGCGCAGGAGGTCGGTGATCTCACCGAAGCGCGTGCTGAGTTTGTACTGGTCCTCTACCAGGCGTGAACTGTGGTCCACCACTGCAGCCACACCGTCGGGGGTAAAGTGGCGCAGACCCTCTTCGCGGCAGCGCTCGGCAATGAATGCGGCGTAATTCTGCAGGCCCTCCGGCGTTCGATCCATGAGATAGTCGAACTCGGCCTTGACCTTGAACAGTTCACCGAACTCCTCATCCAGATGGAGTAGTAAGTAATACGACTGGGCGTCGCCGATGAGCACGACTTTTGTGTCGAGGGGGATTGGCTCTGGGCGGAGCGATTCCATCAAGGCGGGTGTGTAGTCAGCGCTCATCTCGTCTAGGCGAATCTCGCCACTGCGCAGTGCTCGCTTGAGGACATCCCAGGCCAGAGGTGAACGGAGCAGACTCGCTGCCTCAAGCATTAGATAGCCGCCGTTGGCGCGGTGGAGCGCCCCTGATCGGATCATAGTGAAGTCGGTGACCAGCGCGCCTAACTCCGCCCGATACTCAGTCCGTCCCACCAGATTGTAATAGGTGGGGTTGCCCTCGAACACCACTGGCGCTCCGCTCACCTTGCTATTGTCCACGATCACGTTGACGCTGTAGCGCGTCAGCGGATCACCCCTCCCGGCGACCCCGGGGATCTTGGGCGATGTCTCTTCGGCAGCCTCGCTGGGTTGGAAAAGGTGGACGTTCTCCACTACATCGCCCTGCAACTCATCGAGGTACAGACCCACCTGGGGGCAGTCTGCATAGCGGGTTTTCACATCCTCGATGAGGTGACCTACGGCGTACATTGCTACTTGGCGATCGAGTTCCTGGACCCTGGCTCGGGCTTCTTTTTCCAAATCCCGAATGGCACGTATGGTCTTCTCCATCTGTTCCTGGATGGCCGAGCGATGCTTCTCGAGTCCGCCCCTCACTTCTGGGGGAAGTTTCTGGTAAGCCTCTTCGTCCAAGACCTGACCATCCACCACCGGGGCCACGGCCAGGCCCATTGGTGTGCGCAATAAGGTGAAGCCACGCTGACGAACGAATTCCTCCAATGCGGCTAACTTGCCGTTCTGCGCTTCCTGGAAAGCGCGGTGGATGTTGCTGCGGTGGCGAGCATAGTCCTCGCTTTCGAAGGCTCGGGAAATCCGATCGCGCAGTTGGGTGACCAGTTCCGCCATATCTCGGCGCAGTCGGACACCGCGTCCGGGAGGTAGGTGCAGGGCGCGAGGACGGCGAGGGTCCGCGAAATTATTGACATAACACCAGTCGTCGGGGGTTGGACGCCCAGCGGCTTTTTGCTCCAGAAATCGCTTCACAATGCTGGTCCGCCCTGAGCCCGAAGGACCCAGGGCATAGATATTGAAGCCGGGGCTTTCGATCTCGATGCCGAATTCAATGGCCCGCCGAGCGCGGTCTTGCCCGATGATCTCTTGCAGCGGGGGCAGTTCTTCCGTCGTCGTGAAATGGAAGGTGCTCGGGTCACAGACCGGCCGTAGTTCGTTGGCGCTGAGTTCCCTTGCCATAGGAAACGCTCCTCTGAATCGTTATTCACTCGTGATTAAGACTTCCGAAGCCTGAGAAGACTTCGGAAGTCTTGGAGAACGTGCTGGAAGATAATGTGCAATGGGGCCTGCCGCCTGCCAGTCTATTTTTCTTGTCTAAGTGTCGGCTACGGCACAGTTCCTAAGGGCTAGGAGTTGGTGTTGACGCGAACACCTGTTTGGTTAAGAACTCGCGCATAGCCGGCTCGTCAGAGTAAGGCGGGTCAGTCAGATAGTAGGCCTCACCATCCTGGCGGATCATAGTCCCCGTGCTATCGAAATCCATCGTCACGCGGCCGATCCACATCCCGTCGTAGCCTGCCTCAGCCACCACCGTGTTGCTAGGGAGAAGGACGGGTGCGGGTGGCGCAGGGCGTCTTGCATCCCCACCACTCACGACCAGGTCCACCATGGGGAAAAACGCAGGTAAACGCTGGTTGTACTGCGAACCCATAGTGGAGAGCACGACGATGATGTCAGCCTGGGGCACAATCTCTGCCAGATACTTGGACGCGGCCACCACCGGGTCTTCCACCCGTAGACCGTTTACAAAACTAGGCGGGACAGGACCCGATGTCTGGACCGTCGGCTGTGGGACAGGCTGTGGCTCCGGGCCAGAGGCTGTCGGTTGTTGCAGCGACTCGGGGATGAACATCTCCCCCCAGGTGAGCCCCAGGATAGCGATGCGGTGCCCACCTCGCTCTAAGATCACGTACGGTCGGGTCAACAGGTCTTGTGAATTGCCGACGTACACGTTCGCTGAGACAATGGGGAATTGTGCCTCTGCGATACGGGCTTTGAGCACCTCAGCGCCCAGTTGTACATCGTCCTGACCCAATCCCATTGCATCGTAACCTAAGAAATTATAAGCCTCGATGATAGCCCGGCCTTTGGTCTCCAGGGTCAGGCGATCTTGTGTGCTGAAGAGTGCGTTGCCGGCGTCCACAAGCAGGACATACTGGTTTGCCTCTCGTTGCTCTTGGATGACGGTGGCTCGCCGAGCCAACCCACCGGGGTGTCCTCAAACACCGCACGCTTCGCGGTGACCATGTGTATCGTTGGTGTGGAGAAAGGTGATGCTAATGGGCAATGGTGTGGGTTTGGGAGTGGGAGTGATGGTCGGCGTAGGCGTCGGCACAGGAGTGGAGACACCACATGCGGGCGCGACCGCCAAGAATCCGATCATCAAAGCCGCAAGTAGCAGTTGGTTTCTCGACATGGTTGCGTTGTTCGGCCCCCTTTCTGGTACGGAGTGATTAGTAGTATAGCCCCTTCCGGTGGAATTGTCAATCACCGCTGAATCGCGCCGATGAAAATCGTGCTCTTCATCGAAGATGCTCCCTCATCGAATCAAGAGAGTTGGCGCTGAAGCAAAATGCCTGTATAATGTCTATGTCTAATGGCCAAGGCGCAAGCCGCAGGGCCGATCTGGCTACTTTGGTGCGAAGGATGCTGCTCTACGGCCTGCGGAACCCCATTTGCAGACAGATAAGGAGGCACATAATGCCCAAGCCAACCCGTGAACAATTGACCGCCCTGCGCGCTCTGCGGGCCAAACACCGGGACCTCAAGGTGGAGTGGGACGAGGCCACTGGCGTGCCCAAACTCATCAAGGGAGCCATCGAACCCCCACCCCGGCCCGAGGCTGCCCCCACTCATGGACTGGCAGGAGCACCTGAGCCAGAGTCTGAGGCGGAGGCAGCCGCCCGTCGTTTCCTCTCTGCCGCCCGCAGCCTCTACCGCATGTCAGACCCCGATGAGGAGATGGCGACCACCCGCGTCCAGGCCGACGAGCACGGCACGACGGTGCGGATGTGGCAGACCTATCAGGGTGTCGAGGTCTTCGACGGTGAGATGGTAGTGAACCTCGACCGTGACAACACCATCCGCTCGGTCAGCGGCCGGTACCAACCGGAAATCACCCTCTCCACCACTCCCAATATCAGCGCCGACCAAGCCATTCAGACTGCCCTATCCGACCTCGGTGTGGATGCCGCACGACTGCCCCCCGCCGAGACCCGCTTGATTGTGGTGAACACATCTTCTTTCCGCCATAGGAAAGTTCCCGGAGAGGATCGCAACGTCCTGTGCTGGCACGTTATCCTGGGCAATTTCGTATATTTCGTGGATGCTCACAGCGGCGAGATCGTTTTCAAATACAGCAATATCAAGACAGCCCGCAACCGCGAGACATACTACTCCAACGATTGTTTCCAACTTCCCGGCACCCTCTGGATCAATGAGGCCGGGGAGGTGCCGGGGCAGCCAGTAGACGACGTGGCCCGCGCCGCCCACATCAACGCGGGCAAAGTGTACGACTACTTCAAATCCAAGTTCGGACTCGATAGTTTCGATGGCCGGGGCGCTACTCTCAAATCCACCGTTCACTGCGGCGTGCCGGATCAGAATTGGACGTGTAGCCAGAACAATGCTGGCTGGAATGGCCTGCAGATGATCTACGGCGATGGAGATGGCGTCACTTTCGGCCCCCTCAGCAAGGCACTGGATGTGGTGGGCCACGAGATCACCCACGCTGTCATTGACTACGCTATCACCTACTCCGATGGCCGGCCCAGGGGGCTCGATTACTGGGGGGAGTCGGGCGCACTCAATGAGTCCTACGCTGACATTTTCGGCACGTTGATTGAGGACAAGGATTGGCTCATCGGAGAGGATATTTGGACGCCGGGCGTCCCTGGTGATGCGCTGCGCAATATGGCGGACCCGCCTCGCTGCGGCCAGCCAGACCACTACAGCGATTTCGACCCCAACGGCAATCCGAGTTATGTGGTGCATCACAATTCTGGGATTATGAACAAGGCAGCCTATTTGCTGGTGGAGGGCGGAACGCATCGCGGGGTGACCGTGCAGGGCATCGGCAAAGAGGCGGCGGCAGCCATCTATTATCGCGCCCTGACCCGCTACCTGGTGCACAACTCGGATTTCTTTGCTTGCCGCAATGCCCTGCTCCAGGCTTGTCTGGACCTCTACCCCGGCGATATGATCAAACACCAGGCCATCCAAAAGGCGATGGCGGCAGTTGGGGTTGGGCCATTGCCGCCCGAGGTGGGCACCCCTGACATTGAAGTGAGCACCGTGGCTCTGGATTTCGGCGCAGTGCGCATTGGCGGGTCCAAATCTCGCACCATTCAGATCAGCAACGCTGGGAGCGGGGCGCTGGTGGTGAATTCTATCTCCTCCGACTCCGCATCGTTCATATTATCCGAGAACCCGGCCTTCACTCTCCAGCCAGCGGAGATCCGCGAGGTAACGGTCACGTTCACACCACCGGCAAAGGGCCCATACAATGGCCACTTAGACATCCAGAGCAATGATCCAGACGAAGGACTGGTGATAGTGAACTTGAGCGGCTCTGGATCGGATTGCTTGGTGGCTACGGCGACTTATGGCTCGGCGTTGTCCAGCGACGTGGAAGCATTGCGAGACCTCCGTGAGCATTGGCTGCGCGCCCATACGTTGGGCAGGGCTCTCATCGCCGTCTATGAGCGTTTGAGCCCCCCGGTCGCAGATCTGATAGTCTCCAGGCCCCGGCTGCAGAAAGCGGTACGAATGGCACTACTGCCCTTGGTGGTATTGGCGAAACAGTTGCGGTGACACCCCCTTTTGGGGAGACGCCAGAGGACACCCATGAAGACGGAACCCAACACAGCGGGTGAAATCTGGTACGTTTATCTCCTGGAGTGCGCCGACGGCACGGTGTACACGGGTATTGCCACCGACCCCGAGCGGCGAGTCCGCCAACACAACATGGGACGAGGAGGGCACTACACCAGGGCGCGCCGGCCGGTGAAACTGCTTGCCTGCCGGGCGATGCCGAGTCGTGCCTCGGCTCTACGGTTGGAGGAGAGCATCAGGCAGTTGCCGCGAGCGCGCAAGTTCGCTCTGGCACGCAAGTGGAGTCGGGGAGAAGAATAGACGTGGGCTTGGTTGGCGATTGCTCGAGGCAAGTGCTCCGAACTTTGTAACCTCGACGCCACGCTCACCGTTCGGCGACTCTATTTGGCGTACTCAATGCATACCTGCTCGCCATAGGGGATATAGCCAAGTCCCCGTGCCAGCCGCTGAGAAGCGATATTCGTCCAGGCGGTAGTGTACACGACCAACAAGCCTCGGTCTAAGGTCGCTTTTGTGGCCGCCGATACCACGGCGCGGCCATATCCTCTGCGCCGATAATCGCGGTGGGTGCCAACCCCCACTTCCCACGCTTGCTGCGTTTGGACCTCCATCCACGCCACTGCAGCAGGAACTTCACCCTCCATCCGCACCCAGAAACGATTTTCCAGTGGCTGCTTAGCATAATCTGCGCGTAGTTCAGTGAGAATCCACTCTTCGTAGGCCTCCTGTGGCCAGTTCTCCATCAAGTGTCCCTCACTCGGCCCCAAGGCGCGGCAATCCTCTGTTCCGGCTGCTGGCAGAAAGTGCTCTTCATCCACATAGAGAACTGGCCCGAAATCGTCGTAGAGCGCCTTCCCGTGGGCATCCGCAATGGCCTTCATGCGAGCGCGGTTGGCGTCGCTAAACAGTTCGGGCACGGGGACCTGAGCAAAGGTGGCTATCGCCTCGTCCAGTAGATCCTCCCGCACGGAAAGGATGGCTCGACCACGCCGGCGAAAAGCCCACCAACACAAGTCCTCCTTGCGTTTCGGCCAGGACAGGATACGCAGTTCACCCACGCGCAGGTCATCTGGAGCGATGCCCAATTGCTCACGCCAGTGTAGGTTCAAGCGTTCCAGGTTGTCAGGTGACTCGTTCATTTATCCCATTCTCCTAATACCCGCGAGAGATCGCGATACAGTGTTGCGTTATCACGGTAGTGGATACCCACTATGCCCAGGGCGGTGGCAGCATCTACATTCACTTGCATATCGTCTATGAAGACTGCTTCTGCTGCTGCGACACCAAGCCGCGCTAGCATTAGCCGGTAGATGGCCGGGTCTGGCTTGGCTAAACCCACGACGGCCGAGATGACCACTTCATCGAAGCACGCATTCAGGCCGAAGTTCGCCAATTCTTGGGCCAATTCCATCGGGGCATTGGATAAGAGCGCTGTCTTGTAACGCCCTCGCAGCCGATGTATCAGAGAGATCAGTTCTTGATTCACTGCGTCTCCGGAGAAGAAGTCCCGCTGCAATTGTGCGACCTCGTTGGGGCTGTTCAGGCCTAAGGTCTCGCCCACCCGTCGCCAACGTTCGGCATTAGAAATGCGGCCCAGTTCTGCCAGGGCTCCGGCTTCACTGGCAAACACCGCAGCCGCTAACCCTCCCTCTGGCAAGCCCAGACGCATCTCCCATTGCCGTCGCGCTGTGTAATCCTGTGTGCGGATGAGTACCCCGCCGAAATCGAAAACGATCGCTTTTATCATCTGTTTCCTCATACACCTTTTGTCTAAAATGCTTCCAGTTGTCCCGCCCAGCCACCGTCCTAAGCGGGAAGCATCTCCACGTCCAGATCCGCTTCTTCCTCCTCTTCGCTGGGCGCGAAGAAGTAGAGTGTCAGCCCCGCAGCCACGGCATACAGAATCATGGCGGCGATGAACAATGGTGTGAAACCGTATCGCGATTGTACCAGACCGCTCAGATAGGTTCCCACTACCCAGGCCAGGTTCCACGTAGTGATCATCACGCTGTTCGCGGTAGCGCGCTCGGTCGGCTCCACCGACTCCATCACAAATGCGGTGAACACCGGGCCCATCATATTCATCAACATAGCGCGGACCAAGAAACCGACTGCCGCCCAAGGTAGTGAACCGAAACCGATTGCCAGTAGGAAAGGAATCGCCAACAGTTGCGCCAATGCGACGCTCTGCACTTTCCCTATCCGGCGGACCAGCCAGGGCGCTGCTAACGTGCCCAAGGCGATGACTAAATTACTCGTGGCGAACAAACTGCCAAGTTGTGTATCGTTTACGGCATGGACTTGTTTGAAAAACACATTCAAAAATGGAACCAGGAGCGCTGTCCCAAAAGCCGCGGCCAGTTCTCGCGCTACCAGTTTAGCATAAAAAGGCAGGGTAGCAAGAGTGACGTTCAAGCGAAAACGTTCAACTGGCACAGTCTCTGCCCCATTGGCGGATTCCAGGAAAAAGAGGGGCAGGCAGGAAAGAATCCACAGCACGACTACCATCATCAGGCTCATGCGGTAGGCCATGACGCTTTCCGCGCCCACTCTCAGCCAGGAGGCGAACAGCCCGGGTAGGTAACCGCCAACGAGATTGCCAACCAGTGCCCCCAGAGTAAAGATAGTGGCGGTGAGGCTGAAAAAGGCAGTACGGTTCTCAACGGTCGTGTTTTCGGCCTTGAACGGAGCGAGGCTGACGTCCCATAGGCTGCCCGCCAGCCCGAACGTGAGGGCCGAGATGAAAAGCAGTTTTAGGTCGCTGGCCAAGCCCAGCACCATCAGTGCCAGTGGCGCAACGAGCCCGCTCAGGAGTAGCGTCGCCTTCCGGCCTATGCGGTCGGACAGCGCTGCCGCGGGGAAGGCGAAAATCAGGCCGGTGAGCGAGAGCGCTGCTGTAACCAGACCCAGGAAGTCAGCCGATGCCCCGGTGCTCAGGATGTACAGGTTGAAGAGTAGCCCATAGATGCCGAACCCCAACCCGTCGGGGATGGCGCTGAGCAGATAGAGTTTGGCATTGCGGTTGAAACGAGTGATTGGTAACTTGCGAACGATGACGCGGAACATGGCGCACCTCCTCAGATTGGGATTTGGATTGGGACAAACAAAAGGCCGTGGACTCACCTTGCCCACGGCACAATGCATCCCTTGAGAAATAGAAAACCGTGGGCGGTCGAGCGCGCCCACGGCCTTACTTGACGATAACTACATGGTATCAGGGCGCACTACGACCCACTTCGGCAGCGAACACACTGCCGCTCAGTTGTGGCACAAATGTTGATGATTCTGCGTCGCAGTCCACCCTATGTCACCTCCTCGACTGCCTGAGATTATACAGGAGCAAAGCGAACTTGTCAAACTCCATTGCCCAGAGCCCTCTGGTAAGTGGGGGGATAACAAAACAAGCAGTGTTCCCACGAGGCAGGGATGGCTTATGGCATCAGCCAGTCCAACAGATCGGGCCTGGATATCTCCGACCGCAACCCTTCGACCCGGCGACGAGTCTCCACGATGAGATCCCGGTAAGCCCTGGCCACGTTTTGGGTTTCTTCCAAAAGGCGCATCGCATCCTTGCGACTATCATACGGCGCATCCGTGGCATCCTGGCCTGTTATCTGGAGCGCTGTTTCCACTTCGGGCGTCATATCCAAGCCGAGAAAGCCCAGGACTTTGTCCACAGCAATATCCCTGTACTGCACCAGATCTTCATAGCGAACGATATGTCCATCCGGGATCGCCTCTACAGCCTGTATGTCATGGTAGTTCCAAGTCAGCCAGGTGACAATGGTGCGTGCCTCACGCGTTGTCCAATCGCGAAAGGCAGCGGCGATGCGCTGGCAGTCCGGAGATAGCGCTGTATAGTGCTTGTATAGGTTGTGATGCAGCCGGTGAGACCAAAACCAAAAACCGCGCCTGTGAACGGAATATAACACCCCGTAGAAACCGCGCACCAGATAAAGCACTCGCGTGTCCTTGTCTGTACTCCTGGTCGCCTCCCAGAGGAGAGGTACTTTTAGCCCGGACCACACTTCCTTGAAACCAGTCGCTTTGGTGGCCTGGAAAAAGGCGTGGATTGCCCATTGTAGGTCACGCTGTTGATCGGCGCTCAGAGCAGCAGCCGGAATTCCTCGCCACTGCCGAGAGCAAGCCTTGGTGATAGCAGCATAGCGGGTCAATGTCTCTTGGCCCAGGTGGCGTCGAATGGCGGTGAAAAGGCCTCCCTCACCTGCGCGCTCATTGGCATCGCCGTTTAGCGGTTCGTTGACCAACCGCAGCGCAGGATGTGCGTCGAGTACAGAACGAAGCCAGCTGGTCCCACTGCGGGGATAGCCCAGGAGGATGCACTTCAATGCGTTTTCTCCTTGCGATCAACATGTCAAATGCAACGCTGCGGCTACATCAGCGCCTGACTTTGCCAGTTCGTTATAACGCTTGCAAGCCGGGGAGGTAGTCTCGACAAAGACCTGAATGCCCTGGGCTACCAGCCAATCTCGTGTGGCTGGCGGTACTTTCATCAGCCCAGCGTTCCCCGTTCCGATGACCAAGATGGCAGGCCGGGCTGCAACGACGGTTTCAAGGTCTTCGGGCTGCAGCCTGTGGCCTTCTATCCGCCACCAGGAAGGGTTCACCCCACTACGGGTGATGAGCACGTCGGATGTGTAACTCTGACCATCTATCGTAATGCGACCGAAACTGTACGAATCAATGTGAGGCACTCGTAAACACCCCCTTCCAACTAAGGCGTAAACTGAGCGATACTTCTATCTATGTGGGCAGAAGCAGACCGATGGTGTTGAATGCGAAGTGGATGAGGATACAGGCGCTCGTGTTCATCCGGCGGCGCACCCAACCTAACACAATGGCCAGGATGAAGATCTCCAAAGTGGCTGGCGAAAGCCCGTACTGGACATGGGCCAAGGCGAAGAGAAGGCTGGTCAGTGGCAGACCTAGCCGTGGCTGGAGCGCCCCCCGGAAAAGTGTTTCCTCACCCACCCCAGCGGTGATGCCAATGAGAAGTGCCCCTGCAGGGTTGGCAAAAGGGCCAAAGAGCCGGTCAGTCAAGTCCATGATCTGTGCGTGGCCTTGCGGATCGATTAGGGCCCAGACCTCGGATGTGGTGTGGTCCAAGACCAATAGCAGTACCACGAACCCGGCACACAGGGCCACTTGTCGCCAGGTAAGGGTGCCTATGCCCAGCCTTTCCACTGCATCCCGCCAGCCTCGCCGGATGCCCCATCCCACGCCGACCACCGCCAAGATGAGGAATGCACCACCACTCACTACTATCGCCTCGGGTGTGAGCCAGCCCACGCCTAAGTCCACTTCAAAGACCTCGGTGCCGAAGATGAGCGCTTGACCAAGCGAAATACCCCCGAGGTAGGTGGCGAAGACCAACGCCGTCATATCCATAAGTGAATGGGGGTTGATGGGCAAGAAGTGGGCCAAGAGCCGGCGCACTGCGGAGAAAAGCGGGGTCGTGGCCAAAACTGCGCAGGTAATGAGTAGTGCACCTAAAGAGACTGCTGCCTGCGGACTCGTGAGACCCGTTGGTGCGCTCGCCATCTTTGGCGAGAGATAGCCCAGCACAATAAAGAGTGCGCCCATCATCGCCACCAACGAGTTCAAAAGGAGATGCAGAATATAGACGAGAGGACGAGCCGCAGGATAGCGCTCTCCGAAATTGGCTACCAAGGCGATAAATATAAAGGGCAGAAATTGGATTAGAAAAGACATGATTTGCTCCTCAGAGCACTGTAATCGTGTTAGTGCCTACTGATGGCACTTGGTCTAACTCGAAGGCAACTGCCGACCTGCCTTGGAACGCCAGGCGGCTTTGAACACCGTGCTGCCTTGTGCTAAAATCCCTCTCGTGAGAAAAGTCGTGATCGCCTTTGTTACCACTAGCCTGCTCGCTGGTGTGGTTGTGGCAGTTACCTACCTGCTGGTGGACCGCTACGCCACACGGGACGAATCGCGCCCGGCAGATGCCATACTGGTGCTCGGTTCAGCAGTTTGGCCGGGCGGTGAACCCAGCCCCAGCCTGCGAGCCCGCACTGAGCGAGCCATCGCTCTATATCGCAGTGGTGTCGCTTCCCATTTGATCCTGTCCGGCGGCCTGGGACGCATCCCGCCCGCCGAGGCCGAGGTTATGCGCCGGTTAGTGTTGGAGGCCAGCATACCTGAGAGCGCGCTTGTGGTAGACGACCAATCCGGCTCGACATTAGAGAGCGTATCCCGCGCCGCCCCTATCATGCGCGAACGCGGCTGGCATATTCTGCTCATCGTGAGTGACCCGTTCCATCTCCTCCGTGCTGTTACGATGGCTCGCGACACTGGCATCCAAGCCTATGGCGTCCCCGCGCTGGAGAGTCCTACCCACACTATCCCTCACTTGCGCTTTTACTATACCCTCCGCGAGGCCTTCGCGCTGCTCTGGTACATCGTGGCCCAAAGACCATTTATGCGGTAAGGGATTTGGTTCACCCCTCAGCGAGATCTTGCCGGGCCACGCCAGGACATGGGCTAAGTCTGAGCGCATTACCCTTGCGCACCCAAGATCCACTGTTCGTACAGGTCGCGGATGTTCTGACCCGATACTGCCTCTGCCACACGCAGGAAATCCTCCGGCGTGGCGATTTGATATTTCCGATCTTGGTAATAGGCACGCATGATGTCCAGATATGTCGCGTCACCCACGCGCTCGCGCAGGGCATGAAAGAAGAGGGGACCTTTGCCGTAGACAATAGTGCCGTAATCTTTCGCAGTGAAAGCAGCCACTGGCCGTCCCACCACTTGGTCGCGCCCTGCTGCCAATGCGTCCTCATATTTGGCTCGGAAACGCTGTTGGATAACCGTTTCGGCAACCTGGCGATTATATACAGCCTGGTAGTAGAAAACGGTGGAGTAATTCGTCAGAGACTCATCGAGCCAGGGCACATCCACTTGGTCGTTGCCCACCACACTGTACCACCATTGATGGATTGCCTCGTGCACGGCGGCGAATTCGAAAATGTCACCTTCCATCCCATAGCGGCTCGCAGCCATCAAGATGAGCCCGGGATACTCGACCCCACCTGCCGTTACCGGGGCCTCCACAATGTCCAACTCAGCGAACGGATAGGTGCCGAAGTCCCGATTATAGATGCGCAACGAGTCGCGGACGTACTGTAGAACCAGTGCACCGCCTTCCGCATCTCCAGCCTTGTAATACGAATGGATGGTGGTGTCGCCTAGCGTACTACTCACTACTTCGAAATCGGGGCTCATGGCAATCATAAATTCGCGCATAGGTCCACTGAGGGCGGTGAGAGTCACAGTGCCATCGGCGTTTTGTTGGCGATCTATGGTCGTGCCAGACATAGCGACCACCATATCATCGGGGACGGTCAGAGAGACGCGAAAAAGGCTCGTCTCGCTGAAAGCCGGGTCGCCATAACTGGGTGGCATTTCCAGGTTCCAGTGATCATCATATACCGCCAGCATGGGGTAAAAGTTCGCCAAAGTCAAGACGTTGTCTTGATAATTGAAGGTCCCGTAGTTGTAATGGTTTCCAGAAGGGACAGTGACAGTGTAGGTCATGACGATCTGAGCGGTCTGGCCGGGCGAGATCGCACGGCCTAAGTCCACACACAAGGCGAAGCGGTCCTGTTCATAGAGAGGTGCTCGGCTCACTCCATCCACAGTGAGTCCTTCCACGTCTAACGAGCCACCACGGCCAGGTGCATTAGGGTGCAGGATGAAGTAGACTTCGTCCATAGGGGCGTTTTCTGTGTTGACATAAGTCATTTCCTGTACGGCGTGGAGGATTGGTTGCCCACCAGATAGATCCACGGTAGCGGTAATATCGTAGAAGATTGGGTAACTCACCGTCGCTACATCACTACGAGCGCTGGGAATCATCGCCACTTGATAAGGCTCCAGATCTGGTGTGGACGGGGTGAGGGTGGGTGTGGCCATTGGTGTCGCCATGGACGGCGGTGTTGTGGATGGACTTGGCAGATGCGTCGGGGTGAGTATATTGCTTTGCGCACAGGCCATCACGGTGGTAGAGAGCATCATTACGGCGAACAAGCGACGAATGTCTTTGAGCAAAGGGTTGTCTCCAGGTGAATGTTAAAACGATTATAGTGCATGGCGCTACGAAAGCGCAAAATCCAGGTTCGCGGCGAATCAGCGTCCTTCCCGAGCGAGGGGTACGGAACGTGAGGCTCCGTTTGCGTTCAGTTGCTCTGCACACTTGCATACTGGCAATTCGAGCGCTCTCATTTGTCAACAGGGGCTTTTTCAGGTATAATGAGTAATGATCAAAGCCGGGGCCCATAGCTCAGCGGTCAGAGCGGCCGGCTCATAACCGGTTGGTCCCTGGTTCGAGTCCAGGTGGGCCCACACAAACAGCCCAGGAGGTCTGGGCTGTTCGTATGCTCAAAGTACCTGGTGTACAAATGACCGGAGAGCATAGGCTCTTAAGTTGCAAAGATAGACGATTTCCCTACTCACACGCTTTGTGCTATAATAAGTGTGTAAGCATCTGTGGAAAGGATGCTTGGAGGCTACAGTGAATTCGAGTTGGTTGCGTAACGGGTTTGTTTATTTGCTCATTCTGTTGGCCATGGTGTCGCTTTTCTATTACAACTTCGTTGCCCCCCAAGAGCGGATTCCCACCGTGCCCATAGACAAAGTGGCTGGTTATGTGAAGGCAGGCCAGGTAGAGAAAATCTCGGTCTCTGGCGATGGCGATGACTTGACCGTCTACTTGAAACCTGGCAATGAGAACGACAAAGTGGCTTCGCGCAAAGAGCACAATGTGAGCCTCAAAGATTCGCTCTCTGCGTTCGGCGTGACGGAAGAGCAATACAACGCTATCGGTGAGATCACTTTTGAGCGCCCCAGTGCCTGGGGAGATGTGATGGGCATCTTGATGCAGTTCATCCCCCTGCTGGGTTTCGGGCTCATCCTGCTCTTTATGCTGCGCCAGGCCCAAAGCGGGAACAACCAGGCCCTCTCTTTTGGCAAGAGCCGTGCCCGCCTGTTCACTGGTGATAAGCCCACCGTAACTTTCGCTGATGTGGCTGGGGTGGACGAAGCCAAACAAGAACTACAGGAAGTCGTCGAGTTCCTGCGCGAGCCGGAAAAATTCACTGCTCTGGGTGCGCGTATCCCCAAGGGCGTGCTGCTTGTCGGCGCACCGGGAACAGGGAAGACGCTCATGGCCCGGGCTGTGGCAGGCGAGGCCGGAGTGCCTTTCTTCTCCATCAGCGGGTCCGAGTTCGTGGAGATGTTCGTGGGCGTGGGCGCGAGCCGCGTCCGCGATCTCTTCGACCAAGCCAAGCGCCACAGCCCCTGCATCGTCTTCGTGGACGAAATTGACGCTGTGGGACGCCATCGTGGTGCTGGGCTGGGGGGTAGCCACGATGAGCGCGAGCAAACGCTCAACCAGATCCTGGTCGAAATGGACGGGTTTGACACCGACACAAAAGTGATCGTGATCGCGGCGACGAACAGACCCGATATCCTGGACCCCGCGCTCCTTCGTCCGGGCCGCTTCGACCGCCGCGTGGTCCTCGACCGACCCGATATGAACGGGCGCAAAGCGATCCTCGAAGTCCACGTCCGCGGCAAACCCCTTGCTCCAGATGTGGATTTGATGAACCTGGCCAGGCAGACGCCAGGATTTTCTGGCGCCGACATCGAGAACTTAGTGAACGAGGCCGCCATCCTCGCTGCTCGGCGTAACCGCCGCGCTATTGGCATGGAAGAGTTCCAGGAAGCGATCGAGCGCGTGGTGGCCGGACCTGAACGCAAGAGCCGCTTGATCAGCCCAGAAGAGAAGCGAATTATCGCCTACCACGAAGCCGGTCATGCGCTGGTCATGAACTCGTTGCCTCATTGCGACCCGGTGCGCAAGGTGACTATTGTTTCCAGAGGCATGGCCCTGGGCTACACTATGAATTTGCCAGAAGACGACCATTACCTGCAATCCAAGGCGAAATTCGAGGATGAAATAGCGGGGCTCCTGGCTGGCCGGGCAGCAGAGCAGTTGATTTTCGGCGACGTAACTACCGGTGCGAGCAATGATCTCGAGCGAGCCACCAAACTGGCTCGGGCAATGGTTACCCAGTATGGTATGAATGAGAGTTTGGGTCCCCGCACCTTTGGCCAGAAAGAAGAGTTGATCTTCTTGGGTCGGGAAATCGCGGAGCAACGGGATTACAGCGAGAAAGTAGCACAGGAGATAGATGCCGAGATCAAGCGCATCATCACTGCCGCCTACGAGAAAGCAACGCGTCTCCTCACGGAAAAGCGTGACAAATTGGATGAACTTGCCAAGCGCCTGATCGAACAGGAGACCGTTGAGGAATCAGAATTAGCGGAGATACTTGGCGTAAGAAGCCCAGTCCCAGCGTGAGAGGGGCTAGGCCAGAGGGTGGGATCACTACTGGACGCCAACGGCGTCCAGTTTCTCTTGTGGGAGGCCGACGTGTTTGAGAACATCGTGCCCGGGCTTGTGGGCGAATCAGAACTGGTTGTGGGCCCGGAAAACACCGCGCGACACCTGGGAAGCGGCAACGTGGCCGTGCTCGCCACGCCAGAGATGGTGCGGCTGATGGAGCGGGCCAGCGTGGCAGCCGTGGACCCCCTATTGCCAGATGGCTATCGCTCTGTGGGCGTGGCGCTGGATGTGAAGCACGTTGCTCCGACTCCCGTGGGTATGGCCGTTCGCGCGCGAGCCGAACTCCTCGCTGTGGATGGTCGCAAGTTGACTTTTCGCGTCGAGGCTTGGGATGCGGTCGAGAAGATCGGGGAGGGCATACACCAGCGAGCGATAGTAGAACTTGCACGCTTCGGGGCCAAAGCAGCGCAAAAAGCGGCTGCCGCAAATTGACAATTACAAGTTTCTGTGATATATTCATCGCTGTAAGCGCAAAAGGCAGTGACGGAGAGAGTAGGTGGAGGGAACCCACCAGAGAGAAGAGGTCATAGGCTGAGAGCCTCTTTCGGGGGAAGCCCGCCGAAGTTCACTCCTGAGCCGAGCGGGGGAAAAGAGCGTTGCTCTGAGTAGTTCGCTACGGAAGTCCACCGTTAGCAGGACAGCCGGTAATCGGGCATGGTAGGATGCCACTGCCGGCCGATGAGCGTCCCCACCCGGGGAAAACAGGGTGGTACCGCGGAGTTCAGTTGACCGCTGACTTCGTCCCTGACGAAGCAGCGGTTTTTGTTTCTATGCCGACTGAAGGAGAGGAAGATGTTAGATAAACTAAACAAACTGGAGGAAAAAGCGCTGGCCGAACTGAGATCTGTCGGCGATCTGGAAGCCCTGGATGCTTGGCGCATCGCTTACTTGGGCAAGAAGAGCGAATTGACGGCTATCCTGCGCGGTCTGGGTGCACTCTCAAGAGAGGAGCGCCCGGCAGTGGGGCAACGAGCCAACGAGGTCAAGGAGCGACTGGAGAAAGCCTATCAGGCGCGGGCCGAAGAACTGCGCTTAGCCGCATTACAACGCCATCTGGAAGCCGGCGCCATTGATGTCACACTACCCGGCAGGCCACAAAGCCTCGGCCACCTGCATCTGACCACGCAAATATTGCGCCGCATCTACGCTATCTGCGCCGAGATGGGCTTCCAGGTGCTGGAGACCCGCGAGGTGGAGAGCGATGAATACAACTTCCAATTGCTCAACATTCCGCCTTACCACCCGGCACGTGATATGTGGAGCACGTTCTACACCACGCGTGAGGGCGTCCTGTTGCGTACTCATACCTCACCGGGCCAGATTCACGCCATGCGACAATACGCGCCACAACCCATCCGCCTTCTCTTGCCTGGCAAGTGCTATCGTTACGAACAGGTGACGGCACGGGCAGAGTCTATGTTCTACCAGGTGGAAGGGCTGGCTGTGGGCCCAAACATCACCATGGCGGACCTCAAGGGCACCCTGACCGCTTTCGCCCAGCGTATGTTCGGCGCCGACCGCAAGGTGCGCTTCCGTTGCAGTTACTTCCCGTTCACGGAACCCAGCGTGGAGGTGGATATAGATTGCATTATCTGTGCCGGCCAGGGTTGCCGGGTGTGCAAACACACGGGCTGGCTGGAGATCCTGGGAGCAGGCATGGTACATCCCTACGTGTTGGCGAACGGGGGCTATGACCCGCAGAAATTCAGCGGCTATGCCTGGGGTATGGGGCCCGAACGCATTGCTATGCTCATCCATCGCATTGACGACATCCGCTATTTTTACAGCAATGACGTGCGCTTTCTGTCGCAGTTTGGATGAGCCTATCGTTTACGAGAGCAGGGAGGTAGAGAGATGAGAGTGCCACTCCGCTGGCTGAAAGAATATGTGGATATCACCTGGCCGATCGAAAAACTTGCCGAGCGCCTGACCTTGGCCGGACTGGAAGTAGCGGCCATCGAACGCATCGGCGAGGAGTGGGACCCCGCCAAAATTCGGGTGGGTCAAGTAGTGGATGTGAGCCCTCACCCTAATGCCGACCGACTCACCCTGGTAACAGTGGATTACGGCGCAGCAGAGCCTATGACCGTGGTCACTGGCGCGCCCAATCTCCAAATAGGCGACCGGGGGCAGAAAGTAGCCTTCGCGTTAGCCGGGGCTCGGCTGATTGACGGCCATGCAGAGGGGAAAAAGTGGGTCGAATTGAGGCCCAGTCGCATTCGCGGCGTGCTTTCGGCAGGCATGGTTTGCTCAGAGAAGGAACTAGGTCTATCAGACTACCACGACGAAGTTATCATCCTACCCGATGATGCCCCGATGGGGGTGCCTTTACGCGATTACCTGGGGGACGTGGTGCTCGATCTAGACCTAACACCCAATCTGACCCACTGTTTTTCCATCGTTGGCGTGGCCCGTGAGGTGGCCGCTCTTACCGGTGCCAAAGCCCGCATCCCGGTACCGAAAGCGAAGGCCACCGGCCCCGCGATAGGGGGGCAGATAAAAGTGAGCATTGCCGACCCCAACTTGTGTGCGCGGTACAGCGCCGCCTTGGTGCGCGATGTGAAGGTTGGCCCATCTCCGCTGTGGATGCAACACCGCTTGCGCCTGGCCGGGCTGCGCCCCTTGAACAACGTGGTGGACATCACCAACTATTGCATGTTGGAATGGGGCCAACCTTTGCACGCCTTCGATTACGATCGCATCCGCGGCCAGACGATCGTTGTCCGCCGCGCCAGGCCAGGCGAGCGCATCACAACCCTGGATGGGCAGGAACATGTGCTGGATCCAGAGATGCTGCTCATCACCGATGGAGAGGGCCCAGTGGCGGTGGCTGGAGTGATGGGTGGATTGGAAAGCGAAGTGACGGAGAAAACAACGAACGTGCTCATCGAGGCAGCCAATTTCAACAACATCAGCGTGCGCCGCACCTCACAATTGCTCAAAATACCCAGTGAGGCTGCCATGCGCTTTGGCAAAGGCGTGGACCCGGAACTGACTGTAATCGCGCTTGCCCGCGCTGCCGAACTCATGCGCCTGCTCTGTGACGGTGAGGTAGCCGATGGCTTCGCTGATGCCTACCCAGTGAGATCATCAGTGAAGCGCATCTCCATTACCGCGCGCGAAGTAAGGCGTATTTTGGGCATAGAACTCAGTGTGACACGCATCGCCGAACTGCTGTCCGCGCTCGAGTACCAGTGCGATGTTATAGGTGATGAGGTGCATGTCACGCTTCCCACCTACCGGCTCGATGTCTCCATCCCCGCGGATCTCATCGAAGATATCGCCCGGCTGATTGGCTACGACAACATCCCTATGACCCTGATGAGCGACGTGTTGCCGCCCCAGCGCGATAACCCGCGGCTGGAACTGGAGGAACGCATCCGCGATATCCTGGTGGGTGTGGGCTTGGATGAGGTGATCACATACTCACTGACCAACCTTCGCAGTGTCGCCCTCTTGTCGCCTGGGGGTGAGGAAGGGTTTCCTCAAGAGGACTACATCCGCATTGCCAATCCTCTTACGCCGGAGCGAGAGTATATGCGGCGCACGCTTATGAATTCGCTCCTGGAAACGCTACGCCACAATTTGCGCTATACAGACCGCATCGCGGTCTTCGAGATCGGCAGGGTGTATTTACCAGTGCCTGGCGAGCCATTGCCACAAGAACCACGTCGCCTCGGCATAGCCATGACGGGGCCGCGGATGCCACGCTCCTGGATGGAAAGTGCCCCATCGGATGTGGACTTCTACGACCTGAAGGGCGTGGTGGAAACGCTCCTGGCCCGCTTGGGCCTGGTGGGGGCCTACGAGCCAGTTGGCCATCCTACCTTGCAGCCTGGCCGGACAGCGAAACTCAGCGTGGGTGGCGTGAATATAGGCGTGCTCGGCGAGGTGCACCCTGTAGTACGGTCGCAGTTCGACCTGCCCGAGCGGACGGTCTGCCTGGCCGAATTCGACTTAGAGGCGCTGGAGGCTCAAGTCCCTGCCGTGCGCTATTATCAAACGTTATCACGCTACCCGGCGGTAGTGGAGGATTTGGCAATCGTCGTGGACGAATCCATACCAGCGGCCAAGGTGCGGGAAGTGATTGTAGAGGCGGGCGGGGAATTATTGCGCGGGGTCTCTCTCTTCGACCTGTACCGTGGAGACTCGATACCTGCGGGCAAGAAGAGCCTGACCTTTTCGCTCACTTATCAATCCTTGGAGCACACGCTTACCGACAGGCAGGTGCAGGCGATTCGGGAACGCATCATCAAACGACTGGCGAAGGAACTAGGCGCTAAGTTGCGGGCTTAGTGGGTTCATCTTACGCCTACTGAGCGACCGTTTCTAACCCTTCTGTTTTCCCTTGATGCAACTTTTCCAGCGTGGCTTTCAGTTCGATGACCCTCTCTTTGTCCAGTGGATAGTACCGCAATGCCGCCACGAAAACCACTAGGGCAATGAGTGGCAAGAGACTCATCCCCAGCCGGAGACCCCAAACGACAGAGGCTGGCTGGGGCGTTACCTCAGGAGTATAACCACTTAAGCCCAGGACCAAAGACGTAGAGCCACCAACCAGAACCATCGCCAGTCGCTCGACAAAGGCATTCACCCCAAAATAGTTCCCTTCCCGGCGCAGGCCAGTGCGAAGTTCATCTTCATCAATCACGTCGCTGAGCAAGATTTCCCTGACCAAGGTGATCCCGGAGTTGGCAGCACCCACCAGGAGCATCATCACCAAGGCTTGCGGCAGGTCCCTGACCACCAGGACGAGCGACATGAAGATCACAAATAGACTCACGGCCAGGGCAAGGGTCCCTTTGGAGCCTAGGCGGAGGGCCACCTTTCGCCACACGGGGTAGAACGCCATTGAGGTGACGAACATCCCCAGAAACAAAAGGCTCATCTGCTGTTCGCCAGCGCCAATGATGTACTTGGTGAAGAAGGGCACCATCGCCGAGAGCCAGCTCCAGATGTAGCAGATCATCAGATTGGCTCCCACAAAGGTTAGGAACGAGCGGTTGGTGAGTGTTGCTCTGAAAGCGGGGAAAAGGGGCATTGCTTCTCTTGAGGTGAGTTCTTTCCGTTCCCTGCTCCCTAACAGGGAAATCCAAAAGGCTCCAGCGCCAACGAGTCCCAGCACAATGCCTGCTCCCGTCCATCCCCGTAAGGTGCCCACTCTCTCGGCGAGAGATGAGGTGATCAGAGGGGTTACGGCCAGGGCACACGCAGAGCCGATCATGGCCGCTAACTGGCGATAGATGGAGACCTCTGTCCGCTCTTCCAATTTCAGATACATCTCGGGGAAGAGGGCGATGTAGGCCACGCTCGTGGCAGTGTACACCAGGTCAAAGAGGGCAATCACAACGGCAAAATAGAGGAAAACGCCGAGATGCGAGGGAGTGGCAAGGGGTTGTCCTCCCAAGGGTGGGGACCAAACGAGCACAAAACAGAGAAATGTGAGTGGAGCACCGAATAGAATGTAGGGGATCCGGCGCCCCCAGCGGCTGCGGGTGCGATCCGACAAGTATCCGACCAGAGGGTCATTGATGGCATTCCACACGCCGTAGGAGATGGCGAAGGCCAAACTCACGAACCCCGGTGCGAGACGAACTACGTCCGTATAGAAAAAGATCAGATAGGTCCCGATGGTGTGGAAGAAGAGGGCTGTTCCCAGATTACCCAGGCCGTAGGCGATCTTTGCCAGTCTGGTCTTCATGGTATCCACCTCCTCCTGGCTATTCGATGTAGCCCAAAGCCCTTAATCGGTCCTCGACGACCTGCTGCTCGTCGTGGGTGTATACATCTGCTGATTTTACTGGGGGAAGGTAGCCCAATTCCTCCAGTTTGGCAACGATTTTGGCAACGCTCTCCTCGGGCGTCTCTTTGTCGCTCTCAATCACGATTTCGGGGTGGAGCGGTTCTTCATAGGGATCTGACACTCCCGTGAAGCCCTGAATTTCTCCGGCCAAAGCCTTTTTGTACAGCCCTTTTACGTCACGCTCCATTAACACGTCGAGCGGGCATTTGACATAAACTTCAACGAAGTCCTGGATGGTGGCGCGTACCTCGTCGCGCACGGCACGGTAGGGCGAGATAGCGGCGGCGATGGCTACAATGCCGTTGCGTGTCAGAAGGTGGCAGACGAAGCCAATACGACGGATGTTGGTGTCGCGATCCTCCTTGCTGAAGCCCAGGCCCTTGCTCAGGTTCTGGCGCACGATGTCTCCATCCAGCAGTTCTACTTTGAAGCCCCGCTCTCGCAGGATGCCTTCCATGCGTCGCGCCAGTGTGGATTTGCCAGAGCCAGAGAGCCCCGTGAACCACAGAGTGAAGCCTTTGTGTCCCATTCTCTCACCCGCTACCGGGGATGACCTTCCCCTCCCAGTCGGGGGGAATTGGCAGCCCGTAAATGGCCAACACGGTGGGTGCAACGTCTAAAATGTCCAGCCCTTTTATCTCGCCGCGGGCTTTGAACCGTGGATTGTGCATGATGAAGATGCCCTCTTGCGCATGGTTGGCATCGTCTGGCCCCAGGTCGTTCTCGAACGTGTATGCGGAGCCGTGACCCACACTTCCCACCGAGCGCCAGTCCAGATCGCCGAAGTAAATGATCAGATCGGGGGGGATGCCTTTGTAGCCTTTGCCATACGCCTTCTCCGGCGTGAACACGCGTGTGCCAATATTGCGCCCTTGTGGGTCCGTGATGGCCTCCAGTTTGGCAGTCAGTTCTTCGCGCACGCGCTCGTAATCTGCCGGGGGAATTGTGCCCTGCGGCTCACGCCCGGCCACGTTCAAGAAGAGCCGCCCGTAATAGCCTCCCGCGCCCCATGCCTTCGTGCGCCCCCAATCTATTTCGACTTTCTCGATGGGGGTGATGCCATTCGGCTCCTCGCGCAGTGTAAGGTATCCTTCCTGCCGCAGCCATTCGTTGATGCAAATTCCGCCGACCATTCTCTTCGCCCCATGATCTGAGACCACGATGACCACTGTCTCCTCAGGCACCAGAGCAAGTATCTGCCCGATTTCGCGATCCAGGTACTGATAGTATTCTTTGATCGCGTTGGCATAGGGATTGCCCGGCTGGTGTTTAGGGTGCGAAGGATCGAAGTATTTCCAGAAGCCGTGGTGGATACGGTCCGGCCCCATCTCTACCCACATGGCGAAATCCCATTCCCGGGTGGTCAAAAGTCGCTTCACTACTCTAATGCGCTTCTCAGTCATGAGGTAGATCTGCTGTAGAAGGTGATCTTTGTCTTCGGTGCGGAAGTTCTCCACATCTAACATATAGCCGCCTGAGATTTCCTCGACTTCGGCTTTCAGTTCGGGAGGGTAGGTGTACCGGTTCTTGGTGCTCGGGGTGAGAAAATCGCTGACCACCAGGCCGTTCACTGGCTTGGGCGGATAGGTCTGTGGTACACCGATGAGGATGACGCGCCGGGCGTCACGCGACAGAATGTCCCACACGGTATCCTCGGTAACAGCCTTGGAGTTGGCGATGGTCATGCGCTCGTAAGAGTAGTCGGCCCGGTTGCGGAAGCCGTAGAAGCCGAGCCTGCCCGGGTTCTTGCTTGTGGCCATGCACATCCAAGCGGGGACAGTGATGGGTGGGATCGTGCTGTTCAGCCGGCCCCATATGCCGCCCTCCATCAGGCTTTTGAAAGTGGGCAGTTCGTCGCGCCATTGCTCAAAGACCAATTGAGGGGTCATACAGTCCATACCGAGGATGAGCACTTTGGCGCGCTGGCTGGCAGTCATTGTTGAGCCCTGCCTGTGGAGTTCGGCTGGCTTCTTGGCTGTCGGTGGAGAGCCGCTCCCACGAAAGCCTTCGACCAAGATCCGAGCCACTTCGGGGCGCGTGAATTCCGGTGGCGGGGCTTCGCCCCGCATCAACATCTCGCGCACCTGTGTCCCGCTGAACACAATGTGGTCACTTGGTTGGTGGGGACAGGTCTTGGAGGAGACCACACCACCACATTTGCGACAATAGAAGGTGTTCTCAAAGAACATAGGGACGATGCCCAACTCTTCGGGTTTGAACTCATCGAAGATCCGTTGCGCGTCGTAGGTGCCGTAGTAGTTGCCGACCCCGGCGTGGTCGCGGCCGACGATGAAGTGTGTGCAACCGTAGTTCTTGCGTGCCAGGGCGTGGAAAATGGCCTCGCGGGGCCCGGCATAACGCATCGCCGCGGGGTAAACGCCCAAGATGACCCGGTCAGGCGGGTAGTAATCGCGCAGCAGGCTTTGGTAACTGCGAATCCGCACCTCGGCAGGGATGTCATCGGGCTTGGTCTCGCCAACCAGTGGGTGTAAGAAAAGACCATCCACTATCTCTAAAGCCGTCTTCTGGATGTACTCGTGGGCCCGGTGAACGGGGTTGCGGGTCTGGAAGCCAACGATGGATCGCCAGCCACGGGAAGCGAACATGCGGCGGCTCTGAGCCGGATCGTGTCGCAATTCAGGAAACTCCACATTGGAGGGGCGGTTGATCAGCCAGATGTCCCCGGCTAACAGTACTTCTCCCTGCTCGTAAAGTCGCTTCACTCCTGGGTGTTTGGCGTCGGTGGTGCGATAGACCATCTGCGCTTCGCGCACTTTGTCGTAAGTGTATTTCTCGCGTAGTTCGAGAATGCCCATCAGATGTCCGTTCGCCTCGACCAAGGCCACCTCTTTGCCTTCTCGGAGCCCCTCTGCCACTTCCTTCGATACAGGAAGGGTGATGGGTATGCTCCACACCAATCCATTGCTAAGACGCATGTCCTCAACAACGGAGTGATAGTCCGCCGAACCTAAGAAGCCGGTCAACGGGCTGAACGCGCCAACGGCGATGAGTTCGAGATCGGAGATAGCGACCGGGGTCAGTGTAACGGAGGGGAGATCCCTGGCCCGGTCTATGGCTGCTTCTCGTTCATCCCCGCGCAGCACCCGATCAATCAAGGTGCCGCCATGGGGTGCAATGCTCTCGATCTGTTCGGTCATTGCTCTCCTTTTTCGCGGATATACAGAACGGTTCTCTGATACGGTTCGGGACACTTGTACGCCGCCTGATTCGCTGGGACTTCCTCCCAGCAATGCGGCGGCGTATCACCCATTTCTATCTTACCACAACTTTCAATGGCTGCCAAATGCCCGGCGGGCACCCGGGTACTGATTGGTTTCGCCACTCGCTTGCGCTGGGTTATGGCATCTTCTGCAACGGAAGACAACTCTCGCTTATGATCTGTTGCCCAGCGGGGCTGAGCACAAATCCCACGAAATCTGCTACGACGCGAGGCGGATCTGCATGCGTGACCAGCAGCAAGGGCAGGGTGAGGGGATAACTGCCGTTCCCCAAGTTGGACGGCATGGGATCTACGCCCTGGATGCGGATGGCTCGCACGCGTGGGCCCAATAGACTACTTGGCAGGTAGCCCAGGGCATTCTGATCTGCCGCGATTGCATCATACACTGTGTCGGACCCAGTCGCTACCAGAGCCGTCCGTGTAACACGCCGCTCTCCCATCACCTGTGATTCGAAGGCAGCCCGAGTTCCTGAACCATCCTCGCGGCTGATGATCTGCACCGGTGTGTTCTCGCCACCGACTTGGCTCCAATTCAAAATATCACCGGCAAAGAGAGCATGGATCTCACTAAGGGTGAGATCGTGTACGGGATTACTTGGATTCACCACGATGGTGATACTATCGTAGCCGATGGGCACGATACGTAGGCCGGGTGCTTCTTCCTGTGTGAGGGGCCCAGAGACCAGGGCAATATCCACATCCCCTCTCAGGAGCGAGTGCAGGCCAGCCTTGGAATTTGTCTCTTCTATATCAACGGTTATGTGCGAGTGTTTCTGCGTGTAAGAGTTGGCTACGCTGCGCAAGAGTTTGGCCACAGCCTCGGATCCGCTCATTCGCAGGTGCATGGGGGTGGCGGTTTTCACTCCCGCGCTGCAACTGGCGAGCAACAGGGCCAATATCCCCATCCATAAGATGCGTCGTGCTCTCACTGCCCTTTCCACTCGCCTGATCAAGGTCGGGTCAGTATCAGGCCGATCACTCCCATGGCCCAGCAATAAACGCTGAAGATGTACAGCCGTCCGGTGCGCAGGTAGCCTAACAGAAACCGGATGCAGAAATAGCCAGTGCACAAGGCAGCGACGAATCCAACCATCAGGGAGGGGGCCTGGCGCAGAGGATTGCTTTCGCCCATTAGGTCCAGCAACTGTTTAGCGCCAGCGCCAAGGATGATGGGCGTGGCCAGAAGAAACGAGAAGCGAGCCGCTGCCTCGCGCTTAAGTCCGCATAGAAGACCAACGGACATCGTAGCACCAGTGCGGGAGATGCCGGGTGCAATGGCCATCGCCTGGCCGATACCGATCAGGAGCGCGCTGGGTGCATCCAATTCCTCCGCGTCGCGCGATTGTCTACCGGACCACTCTGCCAGCGCCAATAATGTCCCCGTAACGATCAGCAAGAGCGCTACCCAGTGAGGGGAGCCAAAAAGTTGCTCGAATCTGCTCTCGAAAAGCGCACCCAGCACGGCGGCGGGGATTGTGCCCAGGATGAGGAACCAGGCCAGCCGAGCCTCTGGGCTGCTGGGGTCCCGTGTCTGTAGGCTCCTTACCCAAGCGCGTATCAACTGCCTGAAATCACGTTGGAAATGCAAGAGGACTGCCACCAGGGTGCCCAGGTGCAACGTGGTGTCAAATGCCAGTGTCGGGTTGGGCCAACTGAGCAGCCAGGGCAGCAAGACCAAGTGACCCGAACTGGAAACGGGGATGAACTCGGTTGCGCCCTGAACAATACCGAGAACGAGCGCCTGGAAGAGATTGGTCATCGTGTCCTCCCTGCCTTTCTGCTCCCGCGTCGCTGGCGGTTCGCCTCGCGCACGGCGTCATCAATAATCGGATAGGATGCCAAGAACGCTTCCTTCAGGGCAGTGAAGGTGCCATCCAGAATCGACTGGCGGATATCGCGCACCAATTGTAGCAGAAAATACACATTATGCAGGCTATTCAAGTGCAGGCCCAACAGCTCATCGGCCTTGACGAGATGGCGTAGGTAAGCACGTGAGAAATTGCGGCAGGTGTAGCACCCACAGGATTCTTCAATCGGGCGTGGGTCCTCAGTGAACTCGGCATTGCGCAAGTTCAGCCGCCCTTGCCGAGTGAAGACAGCCCCGTTCCGTGCCAATCGGGTGGGCAAGACGCAATCAAATACGTCTATTCCGCGAGCGATGGCCTCAAAGATGTCTTCCGGCGACCCCACACCCATAAGATAGCGCGGCCGGTCGGCCGGCAAAAGGGGCACGGTCAGGTCCAACATAGCCAGGGTTTGTTCTTTGGGCTCGCCCACGCTCAATCCCCCAACGGCGTATCCGTCGAACCCCAGGCTCGTGATGAAGGCGGCGCTCTCACGCCGGAGATCGGGGAAAATGCCCCCTTGTACGATGCCGAAAAGGGCTTGATCGCGTCGGGTGTGGGCCGCCAGGCAGCGCTCCGCCCAAAGATGTGTGCGCCGCATGGCCGCCACATTGTACTCGTAGTCGAAAGGCACGGGGCATTCGTCCAGGGTCATGATGATATCCGCGCCAAATTGCTCTTGCAGGTGGATGACTTTCTCCGGCGTGAAGATGTGCTCTGAGCCATCGATGTGGGAGCGGAATCTCACACCCTCATCGCTGACGGCGCGTAGGTCCTGGAGGCTGAACACCTGGAAGCCACCGCTGTCGGTCAAAATGGGGCCATTCCAGGCCATGAAGCGGTGTAGGCCGCCCAATTTCTCGATCACGTCGGCCCCGGGGCGCAGGTACAGGTGGTAGGTATTGGCAAGGATCAGGGTGGCGCCGATTTCCTCAAGATCTCGCGGCGACAGGGTCTTCACCGTAGCCTGTGTGCCTACAGGGGCGAAGGCGGGGGTGGGTATCTCGCCATGGGGAGTATCTATGAGTCCCACCCGGGCCCGGCTGTGAGCGTCTGTCGTCAGCAACGTGAATTGGATGCTCATACTTTACATTATAACACACTCGACCGGCAAAGAAAAATCTTTTTCCGAGAATTGGTACGAAAGGGTGCTGTGCCAGCACATGGTATCCACTCCAAGGGCCTAGTTCAACGGCGACTTTGTCGAGCATAAAAGGTACGACCAACCTGATGTTCTCATCGATCTCTGGCAATTGCTCCTTGAGGTGGGCAAAAGGTGTTTGGTAGCCCAGGGAGGAGTGTTCTCGTACGTTGTTGTAGTAGTAGAGATAGCCCAGGGCTTCGTCGAGCAAATCCCGCTCGCTGTGAATAGCAAGCGCTCTGGGG
>JACIWT010000025.1 GCA_014360825.1 Chloroflexota bacterium
TTGTGTATTGGTGATGACATTGCTGATTGGTGTAGGCATTGGACTCATCGTGGCCCAGACCCACCTTTTGCCGCCCCTGCTCCCGCAAATCACAAGCAAATCCTCCGCGTCCGTATATGCCCTCGATACATCGCGGACGTTGGAGAGCCGCTATGTTATTACTGCGCCTGTGCTGGACGGTAACCTGGCGGATTGGCCGACCGTGCCCTCCATCACGATGGACGCTGCCTCGTGCGATTACGTGGCGGGCACAATCGGCGGTGTGAACGATTGCTCGGCCTCGGTGCGCAGTGTGTGGGACGACACCAATGTCTACTTTGGCATTGATGTGACGGACGATGTGCTCAAGTCCGACGACCCCTCCTATATCTGGCGCGATGACTCTGTGGAAATCGGCCTGGACGGTGCCCGTGACCGCGTGTTCTGGAACCCAGACGACCACCAGTACGCAGTGGCCAGCGATGGGCGCACGTTCTACCTGGGCGCGCCCACGACCGATCTGTCGGCGGCGGTGCAGGTGCGGTCCGGTGGCTACATTGTGGAGGTGGCTGTCCCACTCAATCGCCTGGTGCTCAGCGGCCAGGTGATCTCAGGCACGGTTTGCGGTTTCACTGTGGGGGTCCGCGACGACGACGACGGCGGCACCTGGGATGGCTATCTGGTTTGGGCGGGGACATCGACGGTAGGCCCAGCGGAGAACTTCGGCGAGTTGCGTTTTGTGGGTCAACCTCCGCCGGTGTGTGACGTGCAGTTGGATCAGTTGGAGGCCCGGGTGGCCGACCTGGAGCGGAAGATCCAGCAGTTGCTCGATATCCTGAGCGAGTTCGGCAGTATTATCCCTCCGCGCTGATCCCAGGAGGCAGGAAAGCGGTCGTATTGGCACCCCGGCCATCTTCTTGGCGGTTCGCCAGTTCGATGGTAGTAGGCTTTGCCCGCTTGGGCCGCTATGGACAGCATGTGGCCAAGGCATCATATAAGCCCAATAGTCCTATCCGAGCCCAAAGTAGTCAAATGGCGCACTACTGACGATAGATTCCTCGTACCCTCACAGAAGATGGCCGGGTCTGCGGCAGCTCCCTTCGCGAACCCACTGAGTCCACGGGACAGCCTCAGCAAGTGCAGCTTTGGTCTTGTTTCCCAACGGCGCAAAGTGCATGGTCACCTCGACTCATCCGGATTTGCTCACTTCGTACCTGGAACCCGCTGATGGTAGTCTTCCGATTCGCTACCAGTAGCTATCTCGTTGCCTTTCACAATGATCGGCAAAAGCACGGCATGGCGCACTGGGGTAAGGTTTGAGGCCACGAACAGTCCAAAGTCTGTCAGGCGGGTCAGGAGAGCCCACGCGGTGTTCTCACTCGCGTTGTGCCCAGTGGGGATGTCCCTCCATCTGTGGGCCTGAACGTCGTAATAGCGTAGCACTAAACGATCCTCGTCTGGCCCCACCACCTCGGACTCATGGTACCAGAGCACTATCATCGCAGCGCTGCGCAGGTTGGTAACGGGCAGGCCATTCAGGTCGTGCACCAGCAGCCGGAAGTGGCGTAGCGCAGCGTCGTTCTGATCCTCGATGGGTAGGGGCAGGGGCACGAATTCTGCCACCGCGTTGGTGAACACGCTCCTGGGCGGAAAGACGATCCAGTACAAACGGTCATTTGTCCAGATGGTGCCGCCCTCTGCGGGGCTCACGTTGGTGGTCACTGGCGCGGTGGTGGGCACGGGCGTCCAGGTCGGCGTAGCTGAAATAGTCGGCGTCACACTGGGCAGCGGAGTCTCGGTGACAGTGGGAGTAGGGGTGGACGTCCCCGGTTCTGTGGGAGTGGCGGTTGGCGTCTGTGTCTCAGTGGGGGTGGGTGTGGGAGTCAGGTGCACAGACAGGTTCCAGGCCCCACCATACGTACATGGGTAAGTTTCATTGGCCCAATAGAAGCCGCCTCCAGGTGGCTCAATCAGGAACATCACACTTTGACCTGCGTAGCAGCTGAGAGGCATAGAGTAGACACCGTTATAGACGTAGGTGACACAAGCGCCACAACGCAGCCAGTTCACATAGGCACTGATTCGGGTGCGATCAGGCGCCGGCACACCACCGATGGTGCAGGAGCCGCTGATGGGGCGGGGCGTCGCGGTTGGCGTGGGGGTGTTGGTGGGGGTGTTCGTGGGCCAGGGGGTGAAGGTTGGTGTGTTGGTGCGCGTTGGGATTGCGGTGTAGCAACTGAGGTTGATGACAACATTTCCACCAGGTTGCCACGTGCCTGACCCTCCCCAGCACCAACCGGCAGGTGTCGTAACCCGAAACCACACTGTCGCCCCCGGATAGCCCCCCTCCGCAGTTGAGATATCAATGTTGTATTTTGTCTGGCCGCCCTCATCCCAGTCAACGGCATCCTTGCGCCAGACCCCATCAATGTAGGCACTGACGGTAGTATTTACAGCACCGGGTGCAACACCATTTACGAGGACCGAGCCGTTGCAATTCCACGGGGTTTGCGGTTGTGCAGCCACCACTGTTGGCGACAATCCCATCACTAACACCGGTGCAAGCAATACTCCCAGCATGACATAGGCAATCTTTCTCGTCATCTTGCAATCTCCTTAGTTGCCGCAGCGGGTTTGAACACTCATTCGGACAAGACGAGAGCGCAATCACTGTTCGCGTGGATCCAGTAGCCCCATCCAGGCCGCATCTCGGTTAGATCGTTCAGGAAAGGCGGGACGTTCACGTCGTATTTCTTCCACGGGTCGGTGCCATCGGAAGCATCGTAACTGTATACGAGATCATACAAACCGTCGATCGATGTCAGGGCGACGGCAACTGGCTTTGGTGCGCTCAAGGGATACCCCACCAAGTTCCACCCTTCGCACAGATGGATGGTGACTTCAGTGACGCAGTGCCCCGAGACGGGCAGCGTGGTCGCACTGGTCCCGTGCAGCCAGAAGCCGACCGTCTCGGGGATGTCTTGCAGGTCGTTCAGGAAAGGCGGGACGTTGGTGTCATACTTCTTCCACGGGTCTGCTTCGTCGCAGCCCTCGTAAGCGTATACCAGGTCGAAGGCCCCGGCGATGGGGGCCAGGAGGTCCTCGACGGCGGGCGAATCGGGCTCGATGGGCAAGGAGAGCAGGTTCCAGCCGGAGGTAATGGGCAGATGTGCAGTGGCCACTGGTCCGGGAGTGCGCGTGGCCGTGGGCGTGGGGCTCGGGCCGGGGGTGTGGGTGGGCGCAGGGGTGCGGGTGTACGTTGGGGTTTGCGTCGGGGCGAGGGTTGGGGTGGGCCTCGGCAGATAGATGACGTAATTAACCTCGAGAGGGCCGGCAAGGGGCGGAGCATCTAGAAAGTCGTTTCGTATTGCTCCGTCAACCTCTACAAAAAGGTAAACCCTTGTTGGTACGTTTGACTCTCCGTCGAAAGTTACGCTTAGATTGCTCGTCTGTGGATCAAACGAGAAGTCCAGGATCTTGGAATTGACCACTGCTTCGGTCCTTTCGATTGCTGTTTCCATGCTGACCACTTCCGCATTATATGAGTTTCCCACCGCCTTTATGTCGTTCAGGGCGCTAACCCATTGCTCTCTGGTTGGAATCGCCTTGGCCGGGTCTGTATTCTTGAAATTTTGTTCGTGCAAGAACACGGTGCCAAAAGTGAGGCTAGAGAGGCACCTCTTGATCGAGGCTATTGGCTGCTCACTTATCGTTGCAGGACCTCGACTCTTATAGTAAGGTGGAACCCAGTCGTAACCGCAAACTCTTGGCTCGAAAAAGCAGACGAAGAATTTGTAGATTTGGCCATCTGGTGCCTGATAGGTGTAGTAATCGGCATATCCGAGACTGCCAGATGTCATGAAGTGACTTGGTTGGTTGTATTTGTAATACGGACCGGCTGCCCAGGCACGTCGGTCATATTGGGAGTATGGATCATAGTAAGGCAAGTCAACTTGCGGATAGATTAGGAGATACTTGGTCCTGAACTTTGTTGCCACGCCCTGGAGAGCATTCTTGCCCATCTCTCCGAAGTGGGGAATGACGAATGTGGACATAGCTAGTTTGTTTTGGTCAAACCAGTCTTTGGCGAGCAGGATGTTCCGGTTGATAACCTCGTCAGGGTAGGGATTCCCTGGGAGGCGATCGCCGTTATTCTGATAATAGAAAGACTTCCACCAATGGATAGCGTGAAGAGAGACTTGGGCTTGACCACTGTCCACCCATTGTTTCAGCTGCGCTGCCTCCCCTGGCGCAATTTCCACAATCCCGTCTTGGGGATCGAGCCCTGCCTCGTTCCCGACAAAAATAGCCAAGAAGGGGGTAAATCCAACGTCTATCATCTCCTGAATATAGTTGTACGTAGGACTTCCGTCGCCAGGATTGATGTACCAGTCGCCCCTTACATCATCGACCCTGACGGTTATCATCGGCTCTACCGCCCTAAGTAGGAAGGGCTTCTTTGCTGCCCAGACAATTCCTCGCCAGACTAGATCATCGAGTCCCATAAACGGCCCAAGCTTATTCACGTCAAACTGTTGGTAGGAGGTCCAAATAACGACCCTCCCATTCCCGGCATTTCCCGCGAGAACAAGTGGCAACAATCCCTTGGTGCTGTCATTCAAAGCAGCAATTACTGGAAAGGAAGGATGAGAACTTAAGACCCTCAGGGTGATGCTGGCCTTTAGTGGATATGAGTGATTGGCTTCTTGCAGTTGCCCAATGTAATGATGGGGAGCAGTAATCAGAATTGGGCCCGGGGAGAGCACTTCATCGCCTATCTGGCAAGAGGAAAGTCGTTGACACAGAAACGACAGTGCATCTTGGCCGTAGTCGAAGGAGACGATGCCGACGCCCTGATTCTTGACCAAGTTTTCTAGAGTGTTCTTTTCGGTCTCACTGAGGGGCCTCTCGTTGGAAACAACGTTCTTGTGGCCGAAAATGTAGAGCGAATGAGCAGGGCACACGTTTTCCGAGGCAAGGTCTAGGATACGATAGGGGACTCCAAAGAAGTCGAGATAGGGCCTGATGTACTTCTCAAAATCAGGAAAGTTAGGACTCTGGCTGTTTACTAACACTATGGACCTCAGTGAGGGACCGACCTGGAGACTAGAGCCTATTAGCCCATGGTTTCCGTGGCCCTGTCCGACCTTCCATGTCGCTCCTGACCGCATCTCCTCTGTCGTCAAGAACAGGGAAGCTAGCGCCAATGCCAATACTACGGCCCCTCTGGCCCGTTCCACAATGGCTATCATTTCGCGGCCCTTCTTGGTGCAAAACATCTGGGTGTTCACCAAGATCATGCCAGTGTGCAGTCATTCCTCATGCGCATTCAGCGGGGTCATCCAGACCATAAGTTCGTCAAACGAACCGCCCTCCGGAGTGACCCGACCCTCGCCGGTGCTCGAACCGACTCCCCTATGCCTTGCGGCACACACCTACGCGCCCAGGGGCTGGTGGCCGCTGCACCCAGCATGTTCACGGTGTCCCGAGCCGTTACGCATCCCATCATGAAGGTGTGCAGTCGGGCGATCTCCTGCACAAGGGCGGCCTCCGTGCAGCAAGGCGCCCGAGCGAGTTGGCTGTTTGGCACCGATGGCACTGGAATGGCCCACGGACTCGCCAGTCTAATGCTAGGCGCACTCAAGACCTATGTTGGACAGGCTCGGAAGCAGCACACGAACGAATCCATAAAACACAGTGCATTCCTGGTTGTTTGTCTTCCCTATCGGACCGAATTCGTTGCCAACATTGCCCGTGCTGCTTCGAGATAGACACCGCTTCCTCGCAGCCCACTCAGAGAGCTCGCTTGGCCTGAAGCCTGGCAATAGTTGTGGCTTCTTTCGCTGTACCTCCTCAGTGCTTCTGTGCATCTGTCGGTGCTCCTCGCTGGCGTAGCATACTCATGTACCCTGCAACCACTCCGAAGCCCAAAGACCAGGCACGGATGTAGAGGGCCGGCAAACTAACTAACGCCACGGGATGGTCTCGACGCCAGGCCTTTACCATAAAGGGTATGCAGGTAACCAGAAATGCGGTGGCAATCACTCCCAAAAGCGACACACATGGCCTGACCCAGATGGACAAGCAGGCCAGGGGAGCTGAAAGCGCCGTTAAGAGCATCTGCACTTTCAAGCTCCATGGTGTGTGAGAGTCTCGCCAGGCCTTACTGGGATGTAGGCGCAGCACTCGCGTTTTCCAGTAACCAATGCGATATTTGCGTTGCGCATACCTGCGCCAACTTTCTGGATGATAGTGGTACACTACAGCCCGAGGATTGAAGACCATCTTATGGCCCGCATGCGTTAGCCTGAACGATAGCTCCTGGTCTTCGAGGAACCGGAATCTGATGTCGAATCCTCCGTTGCTGATCAAGATATTTCGGCGATAACCTGCAGCATATGTGTCGACCAGATCCACATACTTGCAGCGGGCAGTGTGGTCATAGCGGTCCTCATACTCGATCTGGATAAAGCGGGCCGTTAGGTTTCTCTGGCGGGTCCGATAGACGCCCTTCACGCCGGCGACCTGTGGATCAGCGAAAGGCCCAATCATCTCCTCGAGCCACTCGGGGCTTGGCACACAGTCCGAATCAGTGAATAAGACGATGTCAGCGCGGGCCTCATTTACGCCCCTGTTCCGCGCTGCGGCCGGGCCGCTATTGGCCTGCCTCAGCACTCGCGCACCGTAGCGGGCAGCGATATCCGCTGTGTCGTCGATAGAGCCATCATCGACAACGATCACTTCGTAATCTGTCCGTGGCAAGGATTGCGCGTTTAAGGCAGTCAAACACTCTGCTATCGTCGCTGCCGCATTGTAGGCAGGGATTACCACCGAAACTGATACGGGCCTCTCACTCATCGGCTCGTCCTCTGGAAACTATGTGCAGTTCTCCCAGCTCATAGTTTTCCACCCAGAGCCCTAGGACGCCTCCCACAATAATGGGTACATAAACTACGAAATGTAGAAGAATAGCATAGCCGAGAGCTACGCTTCTCTCCACGCCAAAAATGGAAAGCGTAAGAATGCACAAATAATGAAAGACCCCGAGCTGTGCCGGCGATGTTGGCAGAATCGCTCCTGTCATCAGTGCGACTAGCAGAAGAGGAGATGCAAGCGGCGCTACTTTAATGTGAACGGCCTCCAGTGTCAGGGCATTTGTGGCCGTGGCTAGCGTCCAGATAAGAATTGACCAGGTCCACAGCCGCATCTGCACCCTAATGTCCCGCAGAGCATGCAACTGCCCACTGGCCTCGGCCAGACGGTTTAGGACGCGAAGGAAGGCAAGCCGAGGACGACGGTCGATCCAGACTTTGAGAACTTGTTCAATGCTCTTGCGCTGGCCAGTGATGATGATCACCGTCAGCAACAGCAGGGCAAGGATACCACTGACAATGAGGCTTGAACGACGCAGCCACGGCGGCATGGGCATGGACAAAGAGAGCAAGGCGATCAGCGAGAGAAGCATCACGCTGTCCAGGGCCTTCTCCACGACCGTTGTTGCCAGGGCAAAGACCTTGCTGATCCCGTTCTTCCCCCCGATCAGGAAAGCACGCACCAACTCACCTATTCGTATTGGCAGTAGGCTGTTGGACAACTGTCCAATGTACAAAACAGAGACGCACTTGCGGGTAGACAGTCTCGAGTGGCTGGGATAAAACAACAGTTGCCAGCGTACAGCCTTGGCCCAGTTGGTAACTAAGAAAGAAACAAGTGCCAGAAAGACGAATCGGCTATCTGCCTTGGACAGTACGGCGACCACCTCAGACCATTGCGTGCCCTTGGCTGCCAGGCACAAAGTGACCATACTCACGAGCGCGCCTAGCCCAAAGCGAGCCCCACTCCACCATCGGGATGGTCGAGCACTTGCGCTTTCTTCTCTCACAGACTATAATTCCTCCAGCCCATAGGCAGTAGAGATTTTGACAGGATTCCGCTCATCATGAAAGGACAGCCGCACGGCCTGACACTTGTAGCATCTGCAGTATCGCTTGCACTCTTGGTCCTCCCCTTTGCGCTCTATATCCGGACGCTTGCCCCTACGATAACCTGGCAACACGATGGCTACGACGCGGGAGACCTTATCACAGCAGCCTACACCCTCGGCATTCCCCATCCTACGGGCTACCCCCTCTACACACTCTTGGGCAAATTGTTCACGCTGCTGCCGTTCGGCGATGTCGCCTACCGTATGAACATGATGTCGGCATTTTGCGCAGCTCTAACCGCCCCACTGCTGTATTGGACATCCCTGACGCTATTGCGCTCGCGTCCATATGCAATACTGGCATCAGCATGCGCTGCTCTACTTCTATCTACATCACGCGTGCTATGGTCACAGGCTGTGATCACGGAGGTATACACACTCAACTGCCTGTTCTTTGCGACAATATTATACCTTGTGCTTAGACTCCAACCACTTCTGTCAGGGTCGTTTGAGCAGGTTGTCGAACGTACGCGCATAGTTCGCATCATGATGCTGATTGCACTGATATACGGCCTCAGTCTAGGCAATCACCTAACGATGCTTTTAACTGCCCCGTTGCTCTTTTATCAATGCATGATAGCCTCCAGGCTCTGTACACTCCGGACGTTGGAATGGGCACGCGTGCTTGGTATGTTCCTTCTGGGTCTATCAGTCTACATCTACCTGCCACTCCGTGCCGGAAGCCAACCGCTTCTGAACTGGGGTAATCCCGGCACTCTGCGCGGCTTCGTTTGGGTTGTCAGTGGGAGCATTTACCGTCAGTATGTTTTCGCCCTACCTTTAGGGTACTGGCCGGAGCGCCTGTTAGCTTGGGCCGGCTTGCTGAGGCAGCAATTCGGCACATGGGGCACTGCCCTTGGCCTACTTGGAGCCTGGAAACAGGCAAAACGCTCCTGGCAGCTATTCGGAATTCTCGTTCTGACCTCCGTTCTCTTCAGCACCTACGCCATTGGTTATAACACCACAGACTCATATGTCTACCTATTGCCCGTCTACTTTCTCTACGCTCTGTGGATCGCTGAAGCAGTTCAAACCGCTCTCAGCACCCTCCCGAAGACGCAGGGCACGTGGTCGAAAAGAGCAGCAGTCTTATCAGGCCTTGCTTTGCTGGCTCTGCCCCTTGGATCGCTGCGCGCGAACCTACAGGTTTTGGATCTTAGCAACGACTACACTGCTCACCACTATGGTTCTCAGGTATTCGCCCAAGTACCCGATGGCTCCATCATCATCTCTGCCACAGATGCCCACACATTCACTTTATGGTATTTTGCTCGGGTAGTCACCGGTCGAACCACGGTCGCTCTGATTGACGAGGACCTCCTAGGCTACCATTGGTATGTGGATGGCCTGCGCGAGGCTTACCCTTGGCTAGACCTGTCTCCCACTTCCATGGGGATTCCGTTAACCGTAGACGACCTGATACAGGCCAATATACAGAGACATCCTATCTTCCTTACCGACGTGGACTCTGACTTGATCGCCCATTACCGTCTTCAAGAACAAGGCGCATTGTATCAGTTGCTGGCCCGCTAACATGTTGCTATCTCAATCTAGACCCTCCGGCGTACGACGAGGGAATACAGCACCGCTAGGATGGCAATCGCACCGATGCCCAGTCTGAGGAGCGCCCTTGCGTCCAAACCCGCCCCCCTAGAAACCAGCACCGACGTGGCCGTGGGCACTACGATTTTAGTTTCAGCGGTTGGAGGCATAGGAGCGAGGGTGGGCCGAAGGGTCGTGAACGTGGGGGACGCAGTTGTCGCAGTCGGTGACACGGGCGTCGCCGTGGGCGCAACAGGTGTCGGGGTCGAAGGCGGCAACGAGGGTGTAGGCGGAACAGGCGTTACAGTGGATGGCAAGGGTGCAGTGGGCGAAACAGGCGTGGCGGTGGGCGGCGTGGCCGAGCCGGTTGCGGTTCGCCGAGGCCGGGCTGCCGTAGGGCTCAGCGGTGTAGCACTGGGAGGCGCAGTTGTAGCTGTAGGCGGCACGCCTGTTGCCGTTGGCAGAACGGGAGTCTCGGTAGAGGCCAGTGGAGTTGCAGTTGGTAACTTTGGTGTCGGAGTTGGGACAGTCTGGCGCAGACTGTTCTGCCCTGGCATAGCCCACGAGGCCCAAGCATTAGGCAAGTTCAAGAGAAGCAAGAGCACAACCGCCGCCAAAGATGACTTACCAAGTTTCATGAGCACGCTCCTCCTAGTGTAGCCTTACAAACAATGAGCGATCCCGCCGCAGATCTAGCTCGTAGAATAGGGTCCCTTGCTGGACACTTTGCGGCTGGGGATCAGTTGACGACACTCGGACGCCTGGCGGAATAATTATCCTCACTTCGAGGGGCACGGCATCCGTCCCCGCCTGTTTCTGTACAAGCAGCCGGTACTCCTCTCGCACTGGAGTCGGAAGGCGATAGGTAAAGCGCACCGTCAGGCTCTCTCCTGCTGGCACAACGAAGAAAGTGGCAAAGACCGTCTTCCCCTCTTGACTGGCTAACGTTTCAGTTTCGGTAACGCCCTCGGTAGCAAGCAACTGAGTGCCAGGCGGCACATACACCCGCAGGTAATTCCAATAGCAGTCCTGTGTCCACGCTTCGTAGTTTGTAGATTGCTGTTGAAATCGCACGCAAGCCGCCTGTGCAGGGCTGCGATTTTGGTAAGTAATAGTCAAAGTAGCCTGCGGAGTATTATCCTTCTCAAGAGTGACCTCGTATTCGATGCGCTTCTCCACATTGACATTGACTTTGTTATACCCCATGTTCGTGTCGAGGGCCAGCAGATAGTCCTGCCCGCTACTGCGATCCAGTGCCCCATCCCGTCCGCTCATGGCTAACAAATTCTGTATGGCCGGGTGATGAAAGTACAACTGAATGTGCTTCTCGTCAATGGCGTGCCTCAGGACCTGCAATAGACTGCTCATCTGCTCAGGCTGCGTTTGCGTTTGCAACTTCTCTAGCAGCGATGAAGCCATAACCCCAATGAAGTCCTTGCGATGTTTCAGCCACTCGCCCGGTGGCGCCGACCAGTACTCTCGCATCTTATGCAAGACATTGTCCCCGTCTGTGCGGTCGTCATATTGTTCCAACTCTAAGGGCCCTATTGCCTTTACCATCGCTTGTACGGCCAGCATGTCGAAGGCCAACACACCACTGATCGTCCCCGGGTTCTCCAGGTGATAGAGTTCCTCTATATCTCGCACTGCGGTCGGAAAATCCGGTGACCAATTGCCATCGCGAGTTGCCCACAAGATAATGCCCATGTGGCGCTGCATGGGTTCGGGAGCAAACGGATGAGCTACCGTGAACTTGTCGTACTCGTAACTGTCCCTGATCGTGAGTTGGCCAATCTTCCCGCGCTCGACACTCACCAGGCCTATGGCACTAATGAATCCGCCGGTAGCCCGCAACTCATCATTGTTCTGGGCCAGGATCATATAGGAAACAGGTTCTGTCTCACCGAGCAACGTTGGAGCAGCGGTGGCTGCGCCAAAGGCTGCATGGCCCAACCGCAGATAATGTTCGAGGGTGGAAACGAGGCTGTCCAGCGGAGACCAAAGATCATCTGCTGCCAAAACAGCGACGTCGCTGTACAAGCGTCCGACTTGCTCCTCCGCCTCTCGAAAGTACGGACGTGCGGCCACCAGCCCTGCAAAGAGCGCCTCGCTTATGCTCTGAGCTTCCTGGCCCTCCCTGCCTGTCCTGCGTGCTTCAATAGCATCCACAACACATTGCAACCCGTCGCTCGCCATCTGTCCTACGTGGGCAAGTTCGGCGCCTACGCGGAGAAGCTCATCTACGGCAAACAGATTCTCCTGCCCCGCTGACCAGGGCAGCCAGTAGGGCCTCAGAACAGGCTGCAGTTCTGTGCGCAGGCCCTCGAGCGCCCGCTCAATGCCCTCCAGATCGGCCTTCATCTGCCCTGGTCTCTCCGGCTCGAGCAGGGAGGCAGGATTCTGTGCGAATGTCTTTAAGCGTATCCCATGTGTCCAAAGCACGTATACATGTCTTCCCACTAATATGCCTTTGACCAACAAGGCAACCAGTAGGAGCAACAGGATAGCCAGGAACAAGTAGTGCCGTCGCCTCTGCCTTTCAGTCTCTTGCGTAGCAAATACCAAGACCCACCTCCGTCAGAAGTCCCTCTATGAGTAGGAGCACGTCTCATTACCACGGGCAACATTATCTTCGAGCCCAGTAGCGTGTTCATATAATCACGGAAAGCGAGGCCGAACTTGGTCATTTGCGTCGGGTCCTGATGGCTGAACAGGGAGCCATTGAACCCCAGGCCGGTGGCTGGATCGTAGGGCTGGTCGTTCAGGCTGTACCACAGCCACTGCTGTACCAGGCGGTCGTCATCCGCTGGATAACCCAGATCTGGATCTTTCGCATTCACCAAGAAGTTGAAGGTCTGGTGCATGAAATCAATGATCTTCTGATCACCTTTGTCTGCATCTCCATCTTCAACGATGTAAGTGGAGGGCATCAATACGCCGTACTCAGAAATGATCAGTGGCTTGTCCTGAAAGCCTTTTGCTTTCATCCACTGACGAAACTCGATGACTAATTGCCGGAAAATGTCCGGATCGGCGTTGTCCTGCAAGGTGTACAGCCGGCCCTCGGTCGCACTCAGCCCAGCAGGGATCTCCGCGCCCCAATCCCTCGCCTTCTCCTGCAAGATTTGTGCGTGAATGTTCCAGACATCCACAGGCATCGGCTCGCCAAACAGGTTCTCGTACTCGCTGAGCAGCAAGTCCAACCACTGGAGGCGCAAAGGTGTGGGCTGGATCACACCACCGATGGCGATGCAGGCCGTAGGATCCAAGCCCTTGATGAGCGTGTACATCTCGTGATAAATCCTGGCGTATTCCTGCGGGGTGCGATTCCCCTGACCGTATTTCCCCTCAGGCTCGTTCCCAATGAGCCAGAGCGACCCGGGGGTTGCGGCGACCGTCTCCGTCAGCTGCAATGTATTCGTAGGATACACACTGGCCCTGACGAGGATCAACTGCACGTATTTGATTCCACCGGGCCGCAACGGCTCGCGGTTTGTCCGCCAGTCTGAGTACCATCCGATGCGCAACTCGTTGATATTGTAGTCGGTAACCAGTGCCGGGCGCACCATCCCGTTGACAGAGACCGTGATGCCTGGATTGAGGCCGACACCAAAACGCTCGTTGACCGCTGCATAATACTCCTCAGCGAAGGGTAGAGACTGAATCCTTTCGGCGGGCACTGTTGCATTGACTTCGTAGTGGCTCGATGCGAACAGGAACGCCCCCGCAGCAAGCAAGCCGAGAAGAACTGCATAGATTCCCCGGTAGCGTTTCATCACAGTGAGCATGCTGCCTCCACAAAGATGATTCCTATCGGTGTTGGCGGAGATGAAGTAACCCACGCCGGAATACGTCCTAGTGCTGCCTCCTAGAAATGCACTTTTCTCGTCATATTCGCATACTGTAGGTGCGCCGATGCCTCAATAGGCGCCTTTGCCCTTGATCACCGCGCTGATGGTGCGGAGTAGGATTTGCAGGTCCAGCAGTAGAGAACAGTTGCGAATGTAATACAGATCTGCCTCGGTGTGCAGAGCCAGCGGTTGGTCCGCTCGCCCAGTAACCTGCCACCACCCTGTTATTCCCGGCGGCACGCTGAGACGTTTACGCTGCCAGGGTTCATAATCCTGCACCAAGAGGGGCAATTCTGGGCGTGGCCCCACCAGGCTCATCTCTCCTTTAAGCACATTAAAGAGCTGGGGCAATTCATCAAGGCTCCAGCGACGTAGATACCGCCCGACGCGGGTAATGCGTGGATCTGCGCTGTCCTTGCGCATATAGCGCCTACCTCGCTCTGTCCGTGCCATGATGACATTGATCTTGCTATCCGCATCAGCGACCATCGTCCTGAACTTGTACATCCAAAAAAGCCCGCCATGCCATCCTACACGTTGCTGCTTGAAAATAACGGGCCCGGGTGAGTCTAGCTTGATTAGTAGAGCAATGACGAGCATGGCCGGCCAGAGTAGAAGCAGAGCACACGCGGCTACGACGAAGTCTAGCATCCTTTTCGCCAACAGCGCAAAGCCGCCTATGGCCGGCTCTTTCAGCGTCACAAGGGGTATATCACCCAAAATCCCAATGCTCGTGCGCAGATAGGCCAGAGAGAAAAAGTCCGGCACCACGCTTACATTGACGGGCGTTTCGTTGAGCAATGAGACTAGCTCCTCCAAGCGCTTGTGCGCATAGAGCGGCAGGGTAATGATCACTTCCTGGATGCCGTGTTTTGTCACCAGCTCTGGGGCCTCATCCAGCGTACCGAACACGGGGAAACCGCCCACCAACTGCCCCATCTTTTGCGGGTCGTCATCCAGAAAGCCAACGACCTGCAACCCCATCCAGCGCCGCTCGTCCAGAAGCGCTGCCATCTGACGGCCCACCTCTCCGGCTCCGACCAACAAGATGCGCTGCTCGGTGGCACGTCTGCCCTCCAGCCCTTTGAAGACGAGTCGCACTACCGCGCGGAAAAGCAGTATGATCAGTATGTCTAGAAGCAAGAAGTAGACAAAAAGCAGGCGTGATAGGCCGCGGTACGAGAGATAGAGAGCGCCAGCCAACAGCAGGGTAGACATGCCTACGGCCGCGAGCACCGTCTGCACCTCATCGGCAACACGCAAAATGCGATTGGCGTCGTACGCAGAGAGTTGCCTGAAAGCGATCGTCCAGATAGCAATCGCCACCAGGTAGATGCCCCAATTCAAGCCGCCCCAGTACGCGTCAAAGGGCTGCCCGTAGGGTAAGGTCTGACGCAGCCACTCCGCCAGGCTCAGGCTTAGAACGGTCGCCAGTACATCAGAGATGTATAAGGTCAGGACATATTTGTTCGGTCTCTCGTGCTTCATCCATTCATCCTCCGCCTTCGAGTCGCCCCTTACCCGTATACACTAGACCCCGTTGCACGCCCAGGGCAGCGTAGGCAATGGCCAGCAGTGCCCAGCAGATGCGTTCCCAGATGGAGCGGGCAGAGAAGAAGAAGCCCACGCCCACCAGCATCAGCCCCAGGTCACATCCCATCTGACAGGAAGGGGTACCCAGAACATTGCGGAAGGGCACTTTCCGTTCCCTGGCCAGCCAGTGGGCAAGGCTCAACGTGGACAAGACAACAGCAAGGCCCAATACCCAAAAGGCATTCGCGCACACTGCTGCCCAATGGATCATTGGCTTTCCTCTTCAAGGTAGCCATCTACTACCCGAACCATGCTTACAATCAGCCCCAGCATCATCCACCATGCTGGAGTTGGCTTTGCCCCCAAAGCAACAGTGTCCGTCAGACTGTAAACGAAGTAACTGGCCAGAGAGCCCCCGAGTCCAATAGCAAGCGCCCGCAGCCAGCCTTTTGTGTGTCGCATGGACGATGTGATAAGCCAGGCCGCCAAGAGCCATATGGATGTGTAGGCAACGAGTCCTGGCACGCCGAAATCCAGCCCCGCTTGCAGAAAGGCGTTGTGCGCATGAGCGATATCGTAGCTCGGTGGGATGCAAAGCGGATACAGTATCGGAGCGACGCGACGAAAGCTTCCCAAACCCATCCCAGTGTATGGGAAGTCACTGATGCCCCAGAGAGCCGCCCGCCAGACCTTGACACGGAATGCCCAGTTCAAAGTTCCAAAAACTTCGGACGTTGTCTCTCCGAACAAGACGGTCCCGACCCAGGTCGGGCCTCGTAGTACTATAGTGGCCAGCGCAGCCACGAACAGTAGCACCACGCCGATGCGCACACGCCGGTCCACCCAAGCCCCCATCAGCGCCAATCCAACACCTAGCCCCAGCCACCCACCTCTGGATTGCGTCAGGATCAGCGTTGATATTGTTACCGGTGTGGAAAAGCCGCACGCGATGCCTGCCCATGTCTTGAAGCGCCGGTGCCTGTAGAGCCAGCCGAGGAGTGCAATCTGCGTTGGCACAAACCACAGCAATACCCCAGCGACCTCATTGGGATGAAATCCCTCTGCGGCCCCAGGCAGCCCACGGATCAGTTGAGGCAATTGGCGGACGATCTGTGAGAGCAAAGGGTTCTTGTAAAGCCACTTGGTACCAACCAGACCCAAGACGGCCACACCAGTCCCGACAGAGAAGTAGAGCAGCAGAGCCTGGATTAATCGCTTTGTGTCGCGGACGTAACCCACGGTGACGTAAAACACCGCTACCCCCAGGAACAAGCCAATGGCCTTGGGCAAACTGAAGCGAACGTCAAAACTAGCCCACAGGCTCACTGGGATCATCAACATTAACAGTCCGATTGGCCAGTCCAATGGCGTCCGAACTACCCGTGCACGGCGGGTGAAAGCATCGATTACTGGCTTCAACCCTACCCCACCCCCTCCGAATGAACGCTGCCCTCAGTTACTTTGGTCTATTGAATAATGCCTCAGCCCGAGGGCCTGCATCAACACCAACAGCAGAAATAGCGGGTTGTTGATCAAATAGCGTCGCCACAGCCTCCGGGGTTCAGAGAGCAGCCGGAAGAGCCATTCCAGGCCGGCGCACTGCATCCAGCGAGGGGCCTGGGGTCTGCGACCGGTGAGAAAGTCAAAGGCCGCGCCGACACCGATGAGCACCGGCGGCGCCAGGCAGCCTCTGTGTTCGGCCATCCAGCGCTCCTGTTTGGGCGTGCCGAGACCAATCCAGACCACGTCCGGGTCGGCCGCATTGATCATTTGGACAGCCTGTGCATCTTCCTCTGGCGTGACGGGATGGAAAGGTGGCGAATGAGTACCCACAACACGCAGGCCCGGAAAGCGCCGCTGGAGCGTGACCGCTAACTGATTCGGCACCCCTTGCGCCCCACCGTAGAAGAAGTGGCGATACCCGTTTGTCACTGAGCGTTTGCAGAGGGCCAGCATCAGGTCGGGGCCATAGACCCGCTCCACATGCCAAAAGCCCATCAAGCGGCTCAGCCAGACCAAGGGCATGCCATCAGGCGTAACCAGGCCTGCCGCGTTGTGAATCCGCCTCAGCACATCGTCGCGTTGGCTCTCCATTACGCCGTGGACGCTGGTGACGCAGACATAGTGGGGCTCCCTACGCGCGATCCAGCCCTCTATTGTCTCCAGAGCTAGTGCCATATTAATAGCACTGATGCTTACGCCTAGGATGTTGACCCGCTGTGGTGATTGCATCTTACCTCTCCATCAACATCCGCCCCAAAAACCCTCGCACCTGCTCCCTGTCCTTGGTGGCGAAGTACCAGTCAATGGTATGCTTCAGCCCCTCTCGGAAGGGAACCTGCGGTTCCCAGCCTAGGAGCTTCTTTGCCAGGGAGTTGTCGGCTACACGATTCAGCGGGCCGACCGGCATCTCCGGACGGAAAACCATCTCCGCTTTATGACCGGTATATTCCAGCACCATCTTCACGGCGTCAATCACCCGCACCCGTTCCATCGTGCCCAGGTTGACCGCAGTGCCGTCGTCAATCTTCTCGGCGGCCAGGATGGTGCCCCCCACGATGTCGTCAATGTAGGTCCAGTTCCGCACCTGAGTGCCATCTCCCCAGATCTCAAAGGGGTTTTGGCCGATAAAGGCTTTGGCGATCATAGCGATGACCGCGTGGTTCTCCACGCCCCGTGGGCCGTAGACGGTGAAATAGCGGCATGAGGCTGTCTTCATTCCGAATTCTTTGTGATAGGCCCTCAAGGTCAATTCACCCATTAGCTTGGCCCAGCCGTACATGTTGTCGGCGTCGTAGGGCGGCTTGACCATGTCCTCGGTCAGGTAAACTTCTCTGTCAGGATTGTTCTGCAAGAAGTTAGGGTAGACACACCCTGATGAAGCGAAGATGACCTTTTCTACCCCAGCCCGGCGGGCCTCCCAGAAAACCAGACCATCGAGGAACAGGTTGGAGGCCGGGCCGGCCTGGTGCATCTCCACGTAGCCACGCCCGCCGTGGTCGGCCGCCAGGTGGAAAACGACCTCAATATCCCGCATCGCCATTCGGGCTATACCCGGCTCGCGCAGATCGGCGTGGATGAACTCCACGGTGCCGCTGGCCAGGTGTTGCTGGATGTTCTCCATTTTGCCGCTGGAGAGGTCATCCACAATGCGCACCTTCGCCCCGCGCTCCACCAGGGCGTCAGTGAGATGGGAGCCAATGAAAGAGGCTCCGCCTGTGATCAGTATGTTACAATCTTGCCAAAATGACATTGTTTCCCCTCCTTGAGAATAAGGTCATAACAGTTTATCTGGCCGGTTTGTCACGAATTCAATCGCGTTTCTGAACCCTAGCACCATCCGCCCATTATCCCACTCGGCAATGATCTGTCGTGCATTTCGACTCAGGCGCTCTCGCAAATCCGCATCGTCCAGGACGCGCCGTAGAGCCTGGGCCAGTGCGGCGCCATCCCGTTCCCGGACAACCAATCCGTTGATTCCATCCCGCACCAGCCCACCGGCTGCTGCCCCCACTGCATCGGTGGCAATGACCGGCACTCCTTGGCTGAACGCCTCATTGACCACCAGCCCCCAGGGTTCCTTGAAATACGGCGTGGTGACAGAGGCCAACACAAAAACCCAGGCTATGGCATAATAGGGGAGGGTTTCTTCTGGACGAACATAGCCGGCAAAGTGCACACGGTCGGATATTCCTTTCTCTTGTACGATCTGCTCCAGGCGCGCCTGTTCGGAACCTGTGCCGGCAAAAACTAACACAGCATCATCCCGTTGCAATGACGCGAAGGCCTCCAGCAGGTCACGAACCCCTTTGACTTCCTCCAATCGCCCCAGATAGAGCACCACCTTCTGGTCTGGCGGGATGTTCAATTTCCGGCGCAAGGCGGTCTTCTCCTCTTTGCACACCGGGCGGTTATAGGCGTTGTTGTCCACGGCGTGGGCGGCGACGAAAATCCGCTCAGCCGGCACCCCTTCGCTGATGAGGTAGCGCTTCACGTGCTCGCCGTAAACCACGATGACATCGGCGTGGCGGTAGATATAGCGGGTGAGCGGAAAGGCTAGGCGATGAAACGACGTCTGCAAGCGCATCCAGATGCCGGTCCAAAGGATAAAGGGCTTGCGCCTGAGGCGAGCAATCAGATAGGTCATGGGTAGAGCAAAGCGGCCATTGATGCACTTGATGTAAATATCGTAATTCCTGCGCAAAAGTTTCCAGGGCAAGGTGGGCGTGACCCTAGTGTGGCCTAGCCGAAAGCCGGGCAGGTACTCATAGTGAAACTCGCCTGACCGCACGCCGTGCTGTTGCTGCCAGTACCATTCGTCACCGGTGGAGAAGAAATAATAGTCCACGTTGTAATAGCGGGCCAGGGTTTCAAAGGTCTTCACCCGATAGTGGGCGCAGATATTGGTGACGAAGGCAATCCTTAAGTTGCTCACTGCTCGACGTGTCCTTTAATCCAGTCCAGCCAAGCCCAATACTCCATTGCCTCAACAGCTAGATCGCGCCACTCAGATATACCAACCAGTAACTCAACCAGCGTTTCGCTCCTCGGAACTGGAATTGTTATCTCTTCCCATTCTTCCACACCCTTATACTAATTTACATGCACAGGGTGTACGACCCCCTTGTTCGTCACCAAGTCCACACTGAGACGTGTGCCATCTTGATGCCTCGTCTTTATTGCCAATCAGCTCAAGTAAGCAGCAGGCATTTGAGGCTGCAATTTGTATGCTAAGGTCTACCGGTTGGAAGGGTCATTCGGGTAGGACGTCTCCGCTATGCCTTGACATGCCTCAAAAGTTCCGACGACGTTGTCCTCTCTATAAGGTGACCGTCGGTCCGAAATAGCCTCAAACTCTTCCAGCGTTACCTTTTGTTGAACGCTTGGCCTCGCCCGAAGGACTTTAACGCAGTCGATGGCCATAGAATACTTGCATGGCGTTCCTCCTAGGTCTTTGGGCTCGGATAGGCTTATATCGATCCACTCTAGCTTTTGCCCGCGAGGGACTGGTCTCAGTATGGTTACCCACTACCCAGTGCCTTCGCGATACTCAACATGTCGCCAACGCCGTCCATCAACAACTGACTCTAGGGTGAGAAATGTACCTGTGTCCAACCTGATTCTAATCCCGAATGCAAGGGCATCATCAACATTAACTGGCAACTCAAATACCACTATATCCCTGGCTCCGGGTGTATTGTAGTAACACGCTTCTAAGGCTGACTCGGACCAGGTCAAAGACACCCTCTCTTCACCCTGCAGCCAAACCAACTGGGAAAGACTGGCCGCATTGTCGAAATCTTCCCAAACTTCTTCTGTTATCTCGGAACCAGTCGAAGCAGATAATTCATAAATACCGACCCGTCGACCGGGATGACGCAAGATTGTGGGGTCAAACCGGTGGAGCAATCGCCAGGCAGGCGACGGCGACGACACCCGTTCATTTGGGACAATGTAGTTGTATATTGAGTTTCAGAAATCGGCGGCACGTATCGCAGAGCACTGCTTTCATATCCGATACATATCTTGCAGGCCCTTACAAAATTCTGAGCCACCCAATCACCAGCCATTGTCATAGTATGCTTGCGTGTTCTAACCATCTGTTACTGCAAGATACAAGGGTTTGCTGCAACAAGAAACAAGGAGGCAAACCCCTAGCAGGGCCCACGGCCACTGGGCTCACGTCCAGCGCGACACTACTTTTCTTAACAAACTCGTAACCGCTTCTATTTCTAAAGCGGCAGTCAGTCCTAAGAAGGGCGGTATCGGCATCAGATTGCTCTGAAACTTGACAAGGTAGGAGGACATTAGGACAAAGCACACAACTGGCAAAATGCTCAGAACTAAGTGCCTGCGCCGGTCCTTGCAAAAGCCATAAACAAAGCCGAAGAGAGCTGCTACAGTCACCAATGCGCCTCCTCCCGCCAAATGCGGATAACGTCCATACCACCAGGAATGTGCTTCAGCTCCTGGGTGTCCACGGATCGCAGGGTGGGTGCTGCTCGGCCAGAACGCCGTGAAGGAAATCAGTCGGAACGACCACAGCGAAAGGAGTTTCAATTTAGAAATCCGACTATGGGCACCGCGTCTGCAACATACAGCCAAATGTGATCCTTTCGTCTGGACAGGACATGAGCCCCAATAAGTGCTGTGGCGATGACAATGCCGTTGTAGTTCGCAGATCCCGCCAATCCAGCCCATAACCCCGCGAACAGGCACTCTTGTCTACCGCCTCCCTGGAAAACCTGGTAGACAAAGAGGAGAGAAAGCGCAACGAAAAAGGCCCTTGGTACGTTGGGCGTGATCCATCTCGATTCAGCAACGTGAGCCAGTAGAATAGCAATGAACAAGGCCGTGACTAGGCCGACCATTTGTCGCCTTGCTGTACATCTGCCTGGCTACGACATAGAGTAACCCCACAGTAGCAACTCCAAGCAAAGCAGTAGTAAGCCGCCCCGGCAGATAGAAGACCCAGTTGGGCATATCTCTGGCCTGAACGGTGCTGGCCATCATTCGGTAGGGATGGCCGCAACCATTGATTACTACCACAAAAGCGCAGCCGAGAGCCTGCAAGTAGATTGATAGGCAAGGGTAGTCGAAGAAATGCGGGTTACAGTCGCTTGTTCTCAGCATTCGCACTGCCCTGTACACAACTGCAGGTTCACCTGTGTGATAGATATAAGGCAGCCCATACCAAATGCCTAGGAATTCTCACTCCTGCTGCAAGCAACGAGATTGGGCATAGGCAGATCACGGAAAGACCACTAGATCGCATGAGAACACAAACGTCTTCTTTGAGTTCTTCACCCGGTCTGATAAGTTGAATCATTGCACCTCCGCACGCTCAAGGATGTGCCGGTAGATTTCCAGGAGCGCTGCATAGTGTGTTGTTGCTGTATAGCGTTGCTGTACAACATACCGTCCATATTGCCCCATGGCTAGTGCTTCTTTAGGATGTTCAACCAGCCAGGCTAGTTTCTCCCGCAAGTTCGCGCTATCACGAGGCCGAAACAGCAGACCGCTGCGCCTATCTTCCACAACATGTGGTATGCCCCCAAGGTTTGAAGCTACCACGGACGTACCCACCGCCAGACTTTCCAATACGGCGAACCCGAACACTTCGTACCAGACCGAAGGCACCACCGTGGCTAGAGCGTGCCGTAACGCTTCCCATTTGGCCTCCCCAGAGACGTAGCCTAGCAACTCAACATTGCTCAACTGTTGATGCTGCACTTGATCTCTAATTGCCGCAGTTAAAGGGCCATCCCCCAATAGCTTGAGCCTCAAGCTGGGCAAGCCAGTCATCGCCTCCACTAGGATCTCAATTCCCTTTTCGGGCGACAGCCGCCCTAGGTAAATCACGTGAGGGTCTCGCTGCTCAAAAGAACCAGGCGTCGGTAGTGGGTCGGGCAGAAAATGTGGTAGCACAGAGATTTTGTCGCGCGTCGTCAGACCGCTTTCGACTAGTTTTGCGGCTGTGAATTCGGTAGGCGCAATGAAATGGTCGATCATCTGGAAAGTTCCCCAACGGCGGTGCAACCTAATTGTGACAGCGTACAAAGCAGAGAGCAGATAGCTATTCCGATAACACCGCCAGCGCAGGGCGTGCAAAGTATCACCGTACTTGCAACGTTCGCAGAGGTGTCCCTGTGTGTAAAGCAAGCCATTGGGGCAGAGAAAACGGAAGTTATGGACGGTCTGGATAATAGGTACCCCGGCATGCTTCAATGCGCGGTAAACCGATGGCGAGATAAGCGGGAATACGTTATGCACATGAGCCACATCGGGTCGGTTCTGGGCGACCAGCACCTTGATTTCACGGTACGCTTCCCATGAAAAGACGGTGCGCAGGAGAAAGGCGATTCTCTGACCCAAGTCGTATTGCTCAATGACCCTATTATCCTTTGCGTATAGAATAACCGAATGTCCCGCCTCCTGTAGCAAGCCCACCTGAGCCTCCACAGCCACCTGCTCCCCGCCGGGTTGTCGATAATGATTATGAACGACCAATACGCGCATCAACCTAGCCCCCCATCCAGCCTGTTGTTAGAACTCAGGGCCAAGAATACAGGAGCAACGCAAGGTTTCCTTTTGCAGTCATATATGCCATTCGCGGCGTAGTACCCTCCGCCTCGGTATCAGACTCCTTCTCTTGGCTAACTATCGTCGCTGACATAGGTAGAGCAACTCACCAGCCAGCAGCGAAATCCACCATTCCCGAAGCCTAGGCCAGCCCCCCGTTGTCCTCCGGGTCACGATGTCAAATCCCGCGCTCTGCAGGAAGCAATCGAGAGCGTGCTTGGTAAAATAGTGCAGGTGTCCTCCGTCCCAGCCAGCATCGGTGGATGTCACGGGTAGGTGACCCGAAAGTACGCGTAACCGGTTGGTAAGAGAGGCGGCATTTGGAACACCAACAACAAGTTCTCCATCGGGACGGAGGACGCGATGGATTTCCCCAATCACCGCGTACGGGTCAAATACATGTTCCAATACGGCCAGCATTGCCACGCCATCGAACGAGCTATCCGGGAAAGGTAACGGCTCCTGGTTCAAATCCACGACTTGGGCCTGGAAACCTTTAGCTCGTACGGTCTCAATCGCCTGCGGCACTACATCAACTCCATAGAATTCCTGGTACAGACGGTGATCTCGGACGTGTTCCATGAGACAACCGTCCCAACAACCTATATCCAAAAAACGTTGTCCCCCGCGCAGCATTGAAGCGGCCACTTTGTGGCGCGGATTGGCTCTCGGATCAAAGATAGGGTCCAGTACGTAGCGGTGCAACCAATCCCGCTGCACGGCCGGCCGATAACTGGCTTGATTCTTGGCGCTCCACAGCGACCGGTAAAAGGCCTTAGGGTCCATCTCTTTCCTTCCCGCGCATCAACGCCAATTAGCCTGCCTGTTCTGGCGATATCTCGAGGTAGCCACTGAGCCCAACACAAAGAGATACCACACAGCGGCTGGATAGCGCGTCGGCACCGTCGTCATGCTCATAACAGCAATGGAAACCACGCTCAGAAGCACGAGACGTCCCAGGTCTTTATCAAAGCGACGCGTTGATAATTTGAGTAGGCGGAGAGCAACACCGAAAAGGGAAAACAAAGTCCCCAAATAAAAGAAGAGCCCCAAGAAACCGTACGTGTAGAGAAAACGTAAGAAGTCATTGTGGGGATCATCGCTGGCCAGTACATACTGTGGATAATCGCCGATCAGCAAGGCATTGCCTCGTCCCGTCAACCAATAGAAGGGGCGAAAATGAGCAAAGTCTCTCAAGTAGCGCGACCATTGTTCTCCTCGTCCGCGCAAGAAAGACTGCGTGAACACAGCAGCAGGACTGGAAAGGGCTACCAACGAGCTCGCATACAATTCTTTGACGACGCTAAGCCGAGTGATTGCACCAATCGCACCAGCTACGCCAGTAAGCAACGCCAATACTCCTTGTCTCTGTAGGTACAACCAGCTCACCAATTGTAAGGCGATCACCAGATAAGCGGTACGGTGATAGGTATAGTACAAGACATAATACAACAATCCCATCCACATTAGGAGAAATACGCGTTGCACCGCCTTGTTGGAACGACTAAACAGGTAGAGTGCAAGCAAATGGCCATACGTTAGATAACAGACGAGATTTGCGACGTGTGGATAGGAGCCGCTCAAACGGCCAACCTGCATCCCGCTAATCCAATCCCAAGACTCGTACGGTAACCGCCCCCAGAGTTGCAAGAGGGAGAGTGCTAATGGAACCGTTATCGTGACAACGACAAGCCAGGCGAACCGGCGAAAGATGTGCTCCTTGCACAATACGGAACCGGCTACAAAAAACAAACTGATGCCGCTGGTCAGGCGCAGGAAGTCATTAAGGCCGTTGGAAAATCCGGCAGTCCCTATTGACAGCAGGACAGAAAGTGCCGATGCACCTACTAGACCAACCACGGGCCAAGCGGATACTACTGGTCTTCGTAAAATCCATACCACGATGACGAGGAAAATTGCGTACAGGCCGATCAGAGTTTGTAGATTCAGGCGCTGCCCGGCGACAGAACCTACGTTCCAGCGCCAGGTCAGGTCTACAATTGGTTTCGAAACCAAAAGCCAGAAGACACATCGCGCAAACAGGCTTCGTGATGTCACCAGGAGAACTGTAACCAAGAGGACTATGACAGTCATGATTGCTACCAGGCCGAATTTGGCGTTGACGAGGACCCCTATTAGCAATGCCACTATCAGCGGTATAAGTGGTACAGAGGGATACTGACTTCCGAGATTTTCATTCTTCTGATGAACGAACATACTGCCTCTCTAACTAGATTTCCCGTTGGTCATATCTCATGGGTCGGCCCTGGCCTAACGTGACATCTCTCAGCCTCTTGGTGAGATATCAAAGAACTCGTTCTGCTACTGAGAGATCGCATCCGATACCGTCGGTAGTCCCAGAATGACCAACCCCCTAAGGCCGTTATCACGACCAGCAACAGCGCACCCTGTAACAGGATGTGTCGCAAGTGAACACCTGGGGCCCAATGACGACCAACAACCAGCGCCCCGGAAACTAAGAGAACCGCGAAGACTATTGCCCCCCAGTCGTAGTGCAGTGCATAGTACCTTTGCCCTATGACAGATTCTAGACCGACGACTGCGATCCACCCAGCAATTGACCCTGCTGCGCAACCTATCATCCCATAGGTTGGCGTCAAAACTCGGTTGCTGACCACGGCAGTCGCAAGGGCGACAGCGTAAATGGGGAGAAAGAGATGCGTCTTCTCTTTGAGGTAAAGTCCAACAGACGCCGGATACTGGAGTACTGTACAAACCTGCACCAGCAATAATAAAGGGAACACTTGGAGTGCTGGAGTATAAGCGGGTGTCGTGAACAAAGCAAATATGGTAGGTGAAAACAGCGCTATTCCCAGCGCAACTGCCAGGGCAGCGGTAAGGATGTACGCAAACAGTTTGGAGTAAATAAGCTCGGCGTCTGACTGTTTAGCAATCCTAAACATCAATCCCCCCCAGGCAACTCCAAAAGGTTGCACAACCATTACTCGCATTAGGTTGGAAATTTTGATTCCCGCCCCATAGAACCCGACCTGCTCCAATGTTCCATAGTGGCTGAGGAAATAACGCCCTGACGCATCCAACAACATAGCCATCAAACTACTGTAGATGAGAGGCAAGCCATACCGTAGCATCGGCTTCACGAGCTCCCAGGAGAAATGGAGGTCTGGGTGCTGAAAACAAACCCAAAGTAACAACAGTACCCCTATGGTGTCGCCTGCTATCCGCCCCAAAAGTACACCTCTCACCCCTTCCTTTTGCACAGCGACAAACCACAGGCTGAAGCCAATCATCCCTAGCACACGTATAACTGAACCAAGAGAAAAAGCTACAGCATCTCGCCTAGCTCGCAGGTCCGTGAGAAGAAGAACCTGCAGATTCTCCAAGAGGACCAGAGGAAAAAGCGTCCACGCAATATTCTTCGGTCCGGTCTGCAACCATTTCTCTCCCACAAGGCTGGCCGCTATGCCTGCCAAACCACCCCCACCTAACAGGGCAGCGATCGTACTTACAAGAAGCATGGAGTTCAGAAGTACCGATCGTTGACCCTCGCTAACCTCCACGTACCACCTCAAGTAGGACATATTGAATCCCAGGCCAACGACTGCGACCATCACAAGCACGGCAATGTCAACTAACGTATAGACTCCGAACTCGGCTGGCGAGAGATAGCGGGTATACAAAGGCACCAGGACCACGTTGCCCACACCGATCACTCCCGAGCCAATGAAGTACACAAACGAATCGCTGGCTAAGGAGAGCAGCATGGTCAAAAAGGGGTCCTCGCATCTCTCTGTGACGGTCGCTCCTAACTTACTTAGACCTCGGAGGATCATCGCAACGCAATCCAGTCTAGCAAAAGGTAGCATTCTGCAGGATGCTCGATGGGCTCGTGCTCGCTCACGCCCAATGTAATCTCCTGTAGCTCGTTGCCTGTAAGTCCTGCTTCCACCACGATCCATTCGCCTGTGCCTGGCTGGTAGCTGACCACCCTCCTACGTTGACCATCCTCGACGAGCTCAATCGTGTATAATGTATCCGCACTTGCCCGCAACCGAATTCCCATGATGCAGTTGTCGCCAATTTGAACCCATGTGGATTTGTGAAAAACAAAAATGTCTCGTTTGGAAACGTCGTTTGTAAAATGCATGGTTGCTACATCACCGTTCGTATCAAAGTCTCCTTTATCCCAAGACACGTTATTCAGCGAGTCTTCACGCCAGCTCTTTAGGTCCCTGAAATCCTCGATGAGCCGCGCACCGGGTTGCCACGTTTGCCACACCTTCTCCAGTTCAAAGATCATTTCTCTCGCTTGCTGTATTCCCATGCTTGCTTCATGTGCAGTCAGACTATACTGCAACAGATGACTTGCTTTTGCTACCTTTGCCGGATCAAGGGAGCAGTTGCGCTCAGATAATAGCGCCTTAGTCCAGAGGACTAGGCCCATCTGAAGGTAGAAATGCCCAACAAGGTTGCTCCCTTTCAACAGAAGCAGGCTTAGAACACATAGAAATATGACCAGTTGTCGCAGGTACAGGCGGCAGTTGCTTAGTATGAGCATCCTTCCCTCTGTTTCTTATGTATGTCTACCCAATTATTTATGTATGCCCTCCTAGTAGAGAATAGCATCTCAAACTGAGCGGGATTTCGTTGCAACCTGCTAGCATCTCGCACTTACAACGCGATGTCCCCGTTCTTGCCCCAGGTGCGGGTGAAACTGCTAGCATAAGCGTACCCGGCAGAGGACTTCAGAGCGTACCAGGTGCCGTTGCTGGGCCGCCAGAGCACCGGGTCCATCTTCCCGTCGCCATCCAGGTCTCCGCTTACCGGCACATCGCCACTCTTGCCCCAG
>JACIWT010000026.1 GCA_014360825.1 Chloroflexota bacterium
GGGGTGGTCATCCAAGTTCCCACCCCCACCCCCGAACGGCCACCAGCGAGTGTGGAAGCGCCGGAACTTTCCGAGTGGGGATTGAAATGGGATGCTGGCCGAAAAGCCTATGTCACCCTGGACAACCGCTACGGCCTGCCCGCCGGCAGCGAGGCGGGAATTTATGCCAAGGAAAAATACTTCGTCAACGGCGAGGAACGCTGGGGCTGGATTGGTCTTAAGCCGGCGGTGATTGAGAGACTTCAGGAACAGTTTAGACAGGGTGGAGAATTCAAAATTCCTTTACCCTTTGACCCAAGGGGGATGGTAGTGGAAATTGAGGAAGAACAGTCTCCCTTTGATCCAACTAAAACATTTATTGGCTTGCGGGGCCTTTATCAAGGGGTTGTTTTTCGAGCTCCATTTGGGGGAACTGTTAGGTTTTCTCATCATTCCGTAACCCCTGATAAGACAGTTATTCAAAGGGTAAAAATTGTAGACACCGATGGAAAACGTTTACTTTTCAATATGAGCCAGATGGAAACGTTAGTTTCTAATCTCCCAGACGGAGAAGATCGCTATATTCGGCAAGGAACCCAACTTTTCAGTCTATCGACTGCCGAAAAGGTAAGGTTTTTCCCCGGAGGGTTTCAGGTAGCAATGGAGGTCTGGAGAGATATTTCGACAACCGGAAGCCTTGGTGTTGTGAATATTCTCGGGCGAGACGGGAACCTGATATTTCTTGTTCCTTGACAGGGTGGTTTTAATCCTTTATCATCAATTATAGAATGGAGATTGCCCGAGAGTCTAAAACCTCAAAGCCCGTTCTGATTATTTTGCTCTCCTTGATAGCATTTCTTCTTGGGTTCAATTTTGCTCTCTCTCGTTACGGTGCCTTTTGGCAAAAGCCCCGACCTGAAATTTCTACACCTCCTCCAGATCTCCCAAAGAAAGAGGAGACCTACATTGGTTGTCCTGTGCCCGAAGAATATTGCAAAGGAGGAGAGAATGTTTTCTATGAAGGGAAAGTTGTTGGAGTAGGATTTGTTTTACCAGAAGGAACGCCAATGTTAGCCGTTTTTGACGGCGAACCAAGACCTGGAGCAGGGGTTGCCCAGGATGGGACCGCTTTTCGGAACATTTACTTAACCAATAACGAGGGTTATCAGGCAACTTACTCTTTTCAAGGCGAAGCAGAAAACTTGCCTTTTGCGGTGAGAAAAGGAGAAGTTATTGGCCGAGTAAATGGTAAACCGGTTTCAGGCTTTGGAAACTTTAGTCTTATATTCAAAGTAAAGAAAGGGAACGAAATTGTACCAATCACAAGCAACAGTTTTTAACTGTGACTAAAAAGCAAATTTACCAAATCGTTTTTGTTGTCCTTTTGTTCGGCGGATTTCTTTTTGGGCCAACTCAGGCTTTTGCTGCCTTTTGGGATCCTTACTGCCCCGGCTCTGGTTGTGAAGATAAAGATATGTCAATTTGCAGAAACCAGGGGGTGGTTCTCAATAATGTTTGTTGTCAGCCCGGCCAAGGTTGTTCCCCTGTTTGGCAGTTTACCTATGCTTATAAATGTGAGGCATGTCTTGAGGAGGGAACCTGCAACTATTACTATCGATATGCATATCATCAATGTGATGCGGCGGACCGGTGTGAGGGGGCGACGGGTGGAGGGAATACAGGGTATGCGGCTAATGGCCACGTGGTGCCGGGGATTTGTGATGCCTCCAAATATAATGGCACTGACCGGAATACCGCTTGTGTGAATGGGAGTTGGTGGAAGACTTGCTGTACTTCGCCGGGCGTTTATCCAGTGACTTATTGCGAAGGCGGAAGGCCCGACCGCAACCTTTGTGCCAATTCAGGAGGGGTTTTGGTTTCCGGGCAGGGCTGCGGGACGGCCGCGACGCCGACGCCGACGCCAACGCCGTCAGATGGTTGTAGACATACCGAGCCTCCGGATTCGGTTTATTGGAGTGCGGGACATTGTTTGGATGCGGTGAATAAAACCGTTACTTGGGTGATGCCAAGATATAACGATTGTAATAGTGTGTGTTGTTCGAGTGTCAACAGTCTGATGCAGATTTGTATGATTCTGGCTGACCAAGATCCTAGTGAAAAATGTGACCAATGGAATACCTGGAAGGCTCAATACTGGGCTACTATGAGTCAGTCTAGTCGTTATTGCCCGGCCTCGGGTAACCCTGTTTATTCTCACACTATTCCTGCGGATAAGTTTTCCGTTGGCAAAAGTTATAAGGTTTGCGTTCGGGACATTAACTGCGATTGGGATGGAGTGTTAAGAACTTCTTCTTGGAGATGTTCGGGAAATTTAACTATTTGCAGTTCGCCCTATTGCTCAAATTTGAAATTAAACGGCCAAAATCCCTTGTCCGTTCCGCCTAACACCAGCGTGAATATGACTTACACCAAATCTCCTGGCAATTCCAGGCCATATCGTTATATTTCCAAGCCTGGAGGAGGTTGGGATTCTCTTAGCAGCGATACTTTTACCGCTCCTGCAACCCAAGGTGACTATCAGGTGATTATTAATCTTTACAATGCCGAATGCAATGCTTTTTGTTCTTGGAATGATGATTGGTACACGGCCAATGCCTGCCCGGCCAGTTCTTACAGCCGAATTGGTTATGATTGCGGGGGAGGATGTAGTGCTACTTTGAGGGTGACGACAATCACGCCGACTCCGACTCCGACTCCAACCCCCACCGCCAGCCCAACGCCGACCCCAACACCGACGGTTCCACCAACGAATTGTCCAAGTTGGGTGAGTTTGGATGATGTTTTGCGGTCGGATGGAAAGTACAATAAGGCGATTTCTTGGCAAAATGTGGCTAATGAAGACGGTTATCGGATTTTACGCTGTACCGGAGCGGGTTGTAACCCAACGCCACCAGCCTTAACAACAGTTGGCAAGAATGTAACCTCTTACACCGACACCAATAATAACAATGGTTTTGGCCCAGGAACTTGGGTTTATGAAATTAGACCGTTTAAAGATGGTTGTGCCGAACTAAATTGTTCTGATTATCCTAATGTGATTGCTACTCCAACCCCAACTCCTACCCCCACTCCCACTGGGGCTCCTTCTTGTACCATTTCTTTATCTCCGGCTGATTTGACTTTGGAGGAGGGGGGAGAAGGGCCGCAGGTAGCCAGTACCAGCGGGACTGTTAACCGGGTTCGCTTTTTGTCCTTGGATCAGAGGTTTGCTTGTGTTTATCCGGTTGACAGCTGTGTTTCTTTGGTTGATGATTCTTCTTTGCCTTATTCAACTACCATCAGAGGAGTTTCCCAAGGCTCAACCCAAATCGTTGGTTATGCTTATTTAAATCCCGATGATGGGAATCCCGATTGTTCGGATCCCACCCCGGTGACAGTGGCTGCTCCTTCAGCTTGGTTTCAAACCCGACCCAACCCGACACGAAACTTGCCAAATCGCGTCATCAGTGATAAAATCCGATCGTTAGCCATCCAATTCAACTGGGAACTCGTTATCCATGACCCTTCGAAGCACCGCACCGCGAATATTGCTGCTCGCATTGCTGCTGGCATCCGCGGCCCCGCTTGCCGCCCGCGCTGATGGCCCTGACTATGACATCCCCCGCAATTGGATTCTGCCCTGGGCCTGCGGCGAGGAGCACCTGGTCACCTGGGATTGGGATGACCACTGGGCAAATGGCCGAGTTCGTGGTTTAGCCATTGATTTTCGAATGGCCACAGGGACGCCTGTCCTGGCCCCCGCGGCGGGGACGGCGTATTTCCGCACCGACACGAGCGCCAGAGCCAGCAACCTGGGGAACTATGTGGACCTATACGTGGGCGATTGTTGGCTGATCCGTCTCGCTCATCTGCGCGATGCGCAATCTGGCAGCCGCAAGGTCCTGGCCGGCGAGCAAATCGGGGTCTCTGGTTCCTCGGGTGCATCGGCACCACACCTGCACCTGGAGATCTTGGTCAAGCGCTTTAATGCCTGGTGGGACCAGCCAGACCTCAGCCAGATGACGGACCTTTTCGGTCACCCGCTGGACGATCTCAGGGAGGGCAACTGGGTTGCCAACGACACCTGCCCCGGCGCCCCTGCCTTAGGCGGTGATCCAATCGTGGAACCACAGACCGCACCACTTGGCGAGCCAGTCGTCATCGCTGTAACGATCCGCAACACCGCTTGGACGCCGCTGGCTTTCGAGGCCATGCAGATAACAGCCACCGGCCCTGCGGGGCAAGAAATCCGCGGCGAGACCAGGGGCACCTGGCGCCTGGACGGCACGGCGCAGGTAACCGTGAGAGTCTCCCTCTGGCCCAGTCATGCGGGAACTTGGCAACTCGGGCACGTGGCCTGCATCTCCGGCGCACAACGCTATGAATTGCCCTCCGGCGGCACTTTTGAAGTGCTGGACTCGCCACTCCGAGTGGTGAGCCTAGATGTACCACCCACCGCAAAAATGGGGCAGAACCTCTCCGTCACCGTGAAGGTCCAGAACACGGGATATCAGGATATATTGGCAGATGACTTGGAGATCCGAGGCGTACAGCCTGATGGTAAGCCCTTTATTGCCCGCCTGTGGGGTCCGGCATGGATCAAAGCGGGGGCTACGTCGCAATTCACCCTGACCAGCGAACTGGTTGCTGCAGCGATTGGAACCTGGAGGCTGACGGAGATCGGCTACATAAAAGAGGGGCATCCCTTTACTCTGGGCCAGGTTCAAGGCCAGACAGTAGTTTCTGGGGCCTCGCCTTCAGTGGAGGAGCTACGCGCCTTCTCCTCGCCAGGCCGGATCACAGTTATCTTCCGTCTGAAGAACGATGGAAGTGAGCCTTTTGCGCCGGATAGCATCGAGGTCTGGGGATGGAAGCCCGACGGTGTGGAGAGTTTCCACGCACAGTCAACTAACCCGATCTCCGTGTTACCCGGCCGCTCTGCTGTGATCGCGTTGAGCACCGAGACGGATGAGATAGCCGGCAACTGGCAGATCGCGGAAGTCGGTTATTGGCTCGGTGGCGCATTTTACCGTTTGGAAGTGGACGAATTACCAGAAGTGTGGGTGCGATAATCACCCTCTGCGTTCCTTGATGTACTCCAGCGCTGCCAGAGCAGCCCGACAGCCATCTCCTACTGCAGTCGCTATCTGGAGGGGTTTGCCAGTTACGTCCCCTGCAGCGAACACCCCGGGCACATTGGTCCTAGTGTCGCGGTCCACCGCGATATAGCGCATCTCCTGGTCCATGTCCAAGCCCAGCGCGGTTGCAAAGCGCAACGCGGAGGCTGAGCCTAACGTGAGGAACGCCGCTGTCACTGGTACCACCTCGCCAGAGTCTAACTCCAGGCCGGTCAGGAAATTATCGCCGCGAAAGGCTACGATCTTGTCGTGTCGAATGGGAATCTGGTGCGCCCGCAACCTTTCCTGGAGCGCTGGGGACATTTCTAGCGGCAAGCCATGAGTGAAAACGGTGATGCGCTCGGTGAATTCAGTCATCTCCAGAGCCTCGGTGGCGGCCAGATTGCCACTGCCGATGAACGCCACCGCCTCGCCAGCATAGAGGGGGCCGTCACACAGCACACATTCGTGTACCCCCTTGCGGTAGAACTCCTCTTCGCCCCGCACCCCAGTGGACTGGCGCTCCGCGCCCGTGGCGATGACCAACGCCAGGCCACGATAAGAGATGCCATCGGCAGTGTGGAGGATAAAAGTACCGTCTGCATGAATGCGCGCGTTCACGATTTCCTTCTCGATAATTTCGGCCCCGAAGTTGCGGGCTTGCTGTATCCCTCGGGCCAAGAGTTCGGGTCCGGGGATAGGTTCTGGAAAGCCCAAGTAAGTTTCGATGTGGCCAGCCTTAGCCAACCGCCCTACTCCAGGCATGGTGAACGCCGCCACTTGAGCACGGCGTCGCGCCGCGTAGATAGCCGTGGAGAGCCCCGCCGCCCCCGCACCGATAATGAGAAGATCACGAGTCTCTTGCCCAGATGTTTCTCTTTCCATTTCCCCATTTATCCCAGCAGAGTAGATAGTGCTACTATCCCGCTCCGGCCATCGTCCCGCCATCTACAGTGATGACCGCCCCATTGACGAAGGAGGCCTCTTCCGAAGCCAGGAAAAGGGCTACCCGTGCCACTTCTTCTGGAAGCCCGCGCCGACCCATCGGACTGCGGCCCTCCCGGGCCCAGCGCAGACGCTCCGGGGCAGCGGCGATGCTTTCGTAATAGGCTCGCTCCTCGGGCTCCAAGGAGGCCAGGAATTCACGGTACTTCGCTTCATCGCCGTAGGCCTCATTGAAGCGCTGCAAATTGCCCGTGCTGATAGATCCAGGGCAAATGCAGACTGCACGGATACCTTGTTTCACGTGATCCAGGGCCAGGCAGCGCGTCAAGTTGATGACACCAGCCTTGGATGCGGCGTAGGCAGCGGCAGCTGGATAGCCGCTCATCCCGCGCGTCGAACCAATGCTGATGATCACGCCCCCACCGCAGTGGATCATCGCCGGCACCGTGTACTTGCAGCATAGAAATGTGCCCTTGAGGTTGACGGCGATAGTGCGGTCCCAATCCTCTTCGGACGTATCGGGCACAGTAGCGAAAACGCCTGTACCCGCGTTGTTCACCAAGATGTCCAGTCGGTGGAAAGCGGCAATGGTGGCCTGCACCATTTGCTGCACTTGCGCGGCAATGGACACATCGGTGGGCAAAGGCAAAGCCCGGCCACCCGCAACGCGAATCTCATCGGCGACACGGCGTATATCGGCCTCCGTCCGGGCCGCTAATGTCACCGCTGCGCCTTCGGCGGCGAAAAGCCTGGCGATGGCTTCACCGATGCCTCGGCCCGCCCCTGTCACAATGGCGACTTTACCCCTGAGTCTCATAAATCCACCTCTATGTGCATTCTAATTCCAGATTGCTATCACGTCAAAGCGAATGGCAGCGGTGTCTAAACGCCGGGAATCGAGCGCGCGTCGCAAGACGCGCTGGAGAAGCGCAGGAAAGTGTATAAACGTAAAATTAACGTTTCCTCATCGTAACTAATTTCACACTTTGGCGTCTTTATAATTGCACTTTGGCCATAAGAAACCATTCCGGACATTCAGAGCATCACGCCAGGTAGGATAGTTCGTCCAGCGCCACACACTGTTAGGGGGCTCCATGTACATCGGCTTCAGTTTGCCCCTCGACCTGGTCTTGGGATGGCTTGAAAGCAGGATTCAGGGCCCTTGGGAAAAAGCATTCCGAGATATCCCTGAACCATTGGCTTTCTTGCATAATCTGGGGATCAGGTATATCGAGCTGAAACTGCCAGTCGAAGCAACACCCGTCGGGGTAAGCACAGCCTACAACCATCTGCGCGACGTCGGCTTTGAGGTCTGCTACCATCTGCCCTCCGCGCACCATTTCGAGCGCGAGCGGGTGCGGAGAACAGCGAAGTCCTACGGTCAGCGCATAAGTGCGTTGACAGAGGCAGTGATCCACAGCGGTGGCAACCCAACAGTTGTGGTCATGCATGGCTATGCCAGCCCCGTTCTTAACAAAAACGTGGTCCACCGGCGCACCATCTGGGTTGGCCGCGTGTTGGCCCACGTGCTCGGCCGCGTTGGCTGGACGGTTTCATTGGAGTTGTGCGCCCAGCAGAAGGGGATCACGCGCTCCGGGGAGACCTATGACGAGATCCTGTATGACGTCGAGCGCGTCAAGTCCGGGCTCCTCCACGCATGTTGGGATTGGGGGAACGCCACTGCCAATGCTCTTCTCGGGTTGATGCCATTCACCCCGCGAGTGGAGTACTTGCAGCGGGTGGTTCACGTGCATGCTCACGATTGCCGTGATGGGGTCACTCACCTGCCCTTAGGCTCAGGCTCCGTACCGTTGGCCGAGTACGCTCGAGCATTAGAAGTTATGGGCTATCAGGGAGCAGTGATCCTGCAACTTTGGCCCGAACTTATGACACAGCCAGCCGAGTTTCCACGCCACGTGGAAGAGAGCGTGTCGCGGCTGATGGACGCCATTAAGCAGCATTCCGCCCTTTCATTGCCAGATTCGCACTCGTATCTTACTCAACCCGCCGCACGATAACCCGGTGCACGATTTCGTCGCCGTCGCCATTGCAGTTAAGGCGAAAATCTGCCCCACCAGGCATGCCGTTGCCGAAATACGCATCGGCCAGTGTCCAAGTGTAATCTACCCAACTATCCGCCGGGCCCAAGTCCGACCCCTTCACTACGGTGCGCACCACGTCTAACCCGGCGCGGTTCTTGTACTCCAGCGCCAGAGTGTCGGTCCCCTGGTTCACGAAAGTTACAGTAACGGTGTAGATGGCCGCGCCCCCGCTGGCTGCCGGCTCTGCGAAGGCCAAAGCAGTCGCATCGTCCACATCAAAGGACATATACGGGTTGCCGGAACCCTGGTCCGTGCGGCGTGCCGAATGCCACGCGTAGGGATGATTACGGGCTGGAGCGGGTATTTGTGCACGCCCTTCCTCGCCCGTTAAGGCCACGGCTTGATTACCGGGGATGTCCCCACGTCGGTAGAGCCAGAAAGCCAGATCGCCGCGGTGTGGTCCCACGCGATGCACTTTCCCATCGCTTCCCATCCATACCACGTCCCCAAGAGTCGTCTCCCGCAACACCGTCCACACGCTCGGCGTATCCTGTGGCGACACGCCCAGATGCGTGCGCACGAAATCCAGGAGCGGGAAACCGGTTACCTGCTCCGCATCGTAGCCCTGGAAGATGTTGACCAACTGGATGTCTAGGATGTCGGGATGATGAGAGAGGGCTTCCATGTAGAACCAATAGGCGCTATCTTGCGCTGTGCCAATGGCGCCTGCGGGCTCGAAACCCACCAGAATATGTCCATGATAGAGGTCGGCGAAGCCTGTTACCCCACCCACCAGTACCCCATCCAGATACGATTCGGCGTTAGGGTGGTCCACCATCATCCCGTTCACCTTCACGCCAGTGGTTGGGTTGGGCAGCGAGACGGCTTTCTCCGCCACTTGGGGGATGAGGTGGAGCGTGGGCTGGATAAAATGCGGCGTGTGAGGGAAGGCAGTGTTATAAGTTTCCATGAGGTGCAGCACCCACTCCTCGAAGGCAGGTTCATTGCCAGACTGATGATATTTGCACGCGCCCAAGTTCTTGCGCTGCGCCGTCTCGCCATCCACGCCGGTAGCGATGAGTACGAAAGCCAGGTTGGAGAACTGGGGGTTTTTGTCGTAGTGGCGGCCCATCTCCAGCACGAATTGGTCGAACCAGTATTGCCAGGTGGGGTCGGCGAAAGGTGGGGTGCAGAAAGGTTTGCATGGGCCAGGGCCATCGGGGTCCAGACAGTCCGAGATAGGCCTGCCCATTTCCTCCCCCACCCAGGTCGGGGTGTAGTTCTGGCCGTAGGAGTCCTCTTTCTCGATCAGATCCCACGTGTTGATCATCAGGCCCACCGGTTTGGGTATCACGGTGCCATCGGGGAGTGTTACAGTCATGGACTGGGCAAACAATATGTAGTCGTCGGTTTTGGTCCAATCATAGACGCCTTTTTCGGGGTTCAGGTCGCGCCAACTGAAACTGGTCCAGCCGCCCAGCGCGCCCACTTGCGGGATGCCGACGAAGTTCTGGCGTTGCCAGTTGGGGTTGCCCCAATCGCCGTTGATCCAGTCGTTCATGACAAAGATGACAGGAGGAAGCGCTTTGATGCCAATGGTAGGAGTCGGCGTTGCAGTGAGGGTCGGAGTGGGTAGAGACGTAGGCGTGGCTACCGGTGTGGGAGTCGGCGTGCAGCCTGCTAAGAGCAGTAAAACGATAAGAGTGGCAACCTTGCAGTAGCGGATAGTACAAGCCATAGGTCTAATATCTCCACCGCGAGATCTGTTGGCCGTCCGCGTCATAGAGGATGGCCTCGTCGCCAGCGTTCCGCCAAATATACGACCTTGTCCAGAATAGATCCAACGGTGGCACATCGATGGCGTCGGGGCCACTGTGGATTCGCACGCGGCCAAGGGCTGGGATTACACAGTCGGCGGGGAAGTAGTAGGTCTGCGAACCAACGACGCTGAGGAGCCTCCAACCAGCCATCGCCTGTGGCCCGCCACGGTTCTCGATGGTCACTATCTCATCAGTCTGGTCGTAGAGGATATCGGCGATGCGCAGGTCACTGGGGCCACCAATGTGGCCGCACTGGGTAATAGGCATGTATATAAGAATGCTGGGGATGGGGGTAACATCGGCCAACTTCGCCGCGCTGGGAGTGCCGAGTAGAAGCAGTGGCAATATCGCCAGCAACAACAGACAGCGGAACGCAGTGTTCATCCCCTGCGCCTCAGGCGCCTGGCTTGATCTTCGCCCGCCACTTTCTGAGCGCCTCGATGTGCTCGCGTTCGTGATCCAAATCGATGAGGATCAGTTTACCCAATGGCCCTACCTGGCTCCACGGGTAGGTCCCTTCGCGCTTTAAGTCCTCATCGTTGATTTCGTCCAGGAGCGCCATCGTCCGTCCGCGCACGGTGAAGAACTCCTCCAGCACCCGCTCCCATGACCAGGCTCGCCGTTCCTGGACGGCACGGTCGTTCCAGTGGTCCAGTTCGCCCTCTTTGATTTCGAAGCAATAGGGTTCACAGCCAGTCTCGAAGAAGTTGGGGAAGGCCTTGAGCGCCTCACCATCCCAGTAGCCAATGTGGCCCACTACATCGTGTACCGACCACTGCCCGACTGCGCCGGGCATTCGTCGCTCACTTTCCTCTAGTCCCTCCACGACCTTCAACAATGCCGCGGAGTTCTCGTTCATCGCCGCAATCAATTCCGCCTTGGTCATCGCTCGCCTCCGTTCTCACATTTTCGGTAGATGGATGGCCCGACCTGCGGCACCCGATGCCGCCTCGGCCAAGGCCTCGCTCAGTGTGGGATGAGCGTGCACGGTGCTCTCGATCTCATCCAGTGTAGCCTCCATAGCGATAGCCAATGCCGCCTCGTGGATCAGATCGCTGGCATGTGGGCCAACGATGTGCACACCCAGCACCTGACCGTACTGCTCATCGGCCACCACCTTTACAAACCCATCGTATTCTCCACTGGCCAGTGCCTTGCCGTTGGCGCGGAAGGGGAACCGCCCGACACGCACTTTATAGCCCTGTTCCACCGCCTGCTTCTCGCTCAATCCAACCGTGGCCACTTCAGGCGAAGAGAAAACGCAAGAAGGGACACTTTCATAGCAGATGGTGCGTTCGTTTCCGAGGGCATTCTCCGCGGCCACCATGCCCTGATGCATTGCCACGTGGGCCAGGAGCATCTTGCCCGTTACATCGCCGACGGCGTAGATGTGCGGCACGTTAGTCCGCAGATGCTCATCCACCACGATCCCGGATTTCTCGGCCTTCACTCCTGCCGCTGCCAGGTCTAGCACCTCGACGTTGGGCCGCCGTCCCACAGCCATGAGCACCAGGTCCCCTTCTACCGTCTTCTGCGTCCCTCCCTGGGAGAAGATCAATCGCGCCGTCCGATCCCCGTGCTCGATGCTGGAGACCTGTGCCCCGACGTACGTCTCCACTTTGAGCCGCTTTAACTGGCGAGCGATCTCGGCCCCCAGTTCTTCGTCCAGCGTGGGCAGAACAGCGGGCAGCATCTCTACCACTGTTACTTTGACGCCGAGTTGCGCGAAAAGGGTGGCGAACTCCACGCCGATGGCCCCTGCGCCGATGATGGCCAGGCTGGCAGGCAGTGACTCCAGGGCCAAGGCAGCAGTGCTATCTATGACCCGCGGACCATCGGCCCCGGGGATAGGAGGTTGGGCGGAGCGAGAGCCGGTAGCGATGATAATGTTCCGGCCCTCGATACGCTGGCCATCCACCTCCACGGTTGTAGGTGATATGAACTTCGCCGTGCCTTTCACTATCTCGACGCCGGCTTTGTCGAGTAAGACTCCCACGCCTCCTGAGAGTCGCTTGACCACGTCGGCCTTGCGTTTCTGCATGACTGGCCAGTCGGGTGTCACATCGCCATTGACCCGGACGCCATACTTCGCAGTATCACGGGCCAGGGTATAGACCTCGGCGCTGCGGAGAAGAGTTTTGGTGGGGATGCAACCCCAGTTGAGACATACCCCGCCCAGGGCTTCTTTCTCCACCAAGGTGACGCTGGCGCCAAGTTGTGCTGCACGTAAGGCAGCCACATAGCCACCTGGCCCCGCACCAATGATGAGGATATCCTTGACAGCCACCACGCGTTCTCCTTTAGCGAAGAGTTGTTGATATTCTACTCGACTGTGGTGGGCGCGCAAAACGGCGCTGGTTGGGATTGGCTCCTCATGATACAAGAATTACGGCCAAGTGGGTAAGGAAGCCTCAGTGCGAATGTGGCGACACACGGCCGTGCATCCCTTATGTCGAATGGCTTGGCGTATCTGATCGGGGAATTTCCGGGGGTATTGACATATTTAGCAGCCCTGGATTTGATCTGTGGGCTGATTCGCACTATAATTTATACCACTTGACAAGACGCAAATAAGTGCAACTCCAGCGAGGATACACAATTGAATTGAGGTGAAGGAAAAGGCGATGACCACAAAACTCCTTGAAAAGGTGTTTTCCGAAATTTCTAAACTCCCCGCCCAAGAGCAGGATACTTTTGCAGCCTGGATTCTGGAAGAACTTGCCTCGGAACACCGCTGGGATGAGCTATTTGCAGGCTCGGAAGATATGCTAGCCGCACTGGCTGAAGAAGCACTTGCCGAGCATCGGGAAGGGCGGACGCAGGTGCTTGATCCAGACAAACTATGAAATCCCGCACAACCGAGCATTTCCGCAAAGCCTTTCAGCAATTGCCGCCACGCATTCAGCGTCGAGCCAGAGAGGCCTACAAACGCTTCATCAAGGATCCATATCATCCGAGTTTGCGCTTCAAGCGAGTCCACCCCACAAGGCCAATTTACTCCGTGCGAATTAGCCTTAACTATCGTGCCCTTGGAATTCTTGAGGGAGATGAGATCATTTGGTTTTGGATTGGCTCGCACGCGGAGTATGATGCGCTGCTCTCACGACGGTAAGGCGGCCCAATAAACTAATTTGGCGGTAGCAACGCCGCAGGAAAAAGCCGCATCGTTGTGAGTTGTAATGTGCAGACATTTGGATTGTGCAAATGAATGTGCCGGCGTAAAACGTAAAGGTTCGGTCAATCAGAACTCGTTTGGCGACACAAATCGCATTTATGGAAAGGAACGCTCACATGAAAACCAAGAAATTCACCATCTTGCACTCAAATGACATGCACGGGGATTTCTTCGCAGAACTCAAAGGGGCTGAAGGCCGCCTTGTCGGTGGACTGTCCATACTCTCCGGCTATATCAACAAGGTGCGAAGGGAAGAAGAAAATGTCCTGTACATCATCTCGGGCGACATGGTACGGGGGTCGCTGATTGACTCTGAATACAAAGGAATCTCCACCATCGAGATCATGAACTACCTGGCGCCGGATGTCGTTACACTGGGGAACCACGAGTTTGATTACGGGCTTCCCCACCTGCTCTTCCTCGAGAAGATGGCTAATTTCCCCATTGTTAACGCCAACCTGTATATCCGCAAGTACCAGAAGAGGCTGATGCGCCCATACCTCATCATAAACAAGGCAGGTTTTGACATCCTGTTCATTGGCGTCATCACCGAATCCGTCTTGGACGCATTGCAGATGGATGGAGAAATTGCCAGTTTCATTTCGTTAGAGGAAGCAAGCGCCGAGGTGGGGAAAATATGCAATGCTTACAAAGATGAGGACATTGACCTGACCATCCTTCTCACCCACATCGGCTTCGACTCGGACAAAGAACTGGCAGCGCTGCTGAAACCGGAGTGGGGTGTGGATATGATTATCGGCGGCCACTCCCATACCATTCTCGAGCAACCAGTGATGGTCAACAACGTTCTGATTGCGCAGGCGGGTGTCGGCACAGACCAAATCGGGCGGTTCGACATCGTGGTGGACGATGATACCAACAGTATCGTAGAGTACAAATGGCAACTCATCCCAGTAGACAACCGCCTTGCCGAACCGGACGCCGAACTGCAGCGTTATATTGACTCATTCAAAGAAGTCGTGGACAGGAAATATAACACGATCATCTGCAAGTTCGCGCAGAAACTAACGCACCCGCGGCGGGAGGAAGAAACAGCGCTGGGGAACCTATTCGCGGACATCTTTGCCGAGCGAGCCCAGGTGGACGTAGCGTTGATCGGCAGTGGCTCTATCCGGGCACCCGAGTTGGGCCCACTGGTTACCTTGGGCAACCTGAAGGCTGTCTTCCCGTATGATGGCCCGCTTTTCAAGTGCGTCGTCACTGGCGCGCAGTTGAAGAGGATCTTCGCCTACGTTATGCGGGCCGAAAATAGGACGGGTGAGGGAGATTGCTATCAGATCAATAGAGGCGTCCGTGCAGTTTACGATGAAAGGAATAGGAGGCTGGAGTCGCTGACCGTCCAAGGCCAACCGGTGCAAGACGACAGACGCTATACCATCTGCCTGCAGGATTATCATTACAAGAATTCCGCTAAGAAGATCAGTCTGACAAATGAAGAACTGGCCGCTCTTGAGCCCCCGCGTGTTGTCACGACGTCGGTCTGTGATGTGCTCGAGGAATACCTGCGGGGACACCAGAATCTGAACAGCAAGGTCGAAGGGAGGCTGGTGTACAAAAATATCCCATCAGCCTGATCGCAAGCCTTCGCCCAAGGACCCAAAATATGCGAAGTGACCGGGAGCGAGAATGAAGATCATCATCGCCGGCCACCCTCGTGGGGGCACTACCTGGTTCGCCCACCTGTTACGGGCACATCCGAAACTCCGCTTGGTACTGGAGCCGTTCAACCACACTCGCAACCAGAGCATGGAACTGCACGGTCTGAGGGGCGAAATCATCCATCGCTTGGGCGAATGGAGACAGACAGATACCGATGTGTACGGGAGGATTCGCCGCCGACTGGGCCAGGGAGTGCTGGATCGTTACGCCGCCGCGTGCTGTGAGTACGAGCGGAATCTGCCCTGGGTTCCCTCAGCGGCACTCACAGAGGCGCAACGCCAGGCATTGGCAGATATGGTCAACGTTTTCTTTCAGGCCACCCAGGCGGATGGGTTCAAAGCAGTGTGGGCGGGGTTGAAACTGCCCGTCTTCTACGAGGCTGTCCGCGCCCTTGACCCAGACACGCGACTGATCTTCCTCCAGCGCGACTTCGACGGCGTCCTGGCTTCCTGCCACAGGCGAGATTTCTGGTACTGGTTCGAAACGCCCCACCATAACCTCTATGCCCACCGGGCATCCCTCTCGCCCGACTGTCGCCTGATCGCCGATGCCTTTGGCGATTGGACCCTGCCCCCGCAGCGCCTCTACACCTGCTGGTTGGTGCTCAACTACAACGACATCCAGGACACGGAGCGTTGCGGTGGGCTGGTGATGCGCTACTCTGACCTAACACAAGATTGCCTGACCACAGTGGAAAGAGTTCTGCGCCACCTGGGCCTGGAGGTAACTCAGCAGGTACAATGCGCTGCTCGGAACACGAATCGCGATGCCAGCGATAACCCATACGATGCGCGGCGCGATCTATCTCGCCTTCGGCGTGAGAACGAGGAGATCGCCAGTGCTTACGATGGCCTGCTTCGTGAGGCGCGCCGCCGGACCTTGGCGCTGCGGAGATATGTCAGTCGACCAGAGTTGTTGGAGGCATTGGCGCCGTAAGGAGAGTGTAGCACGTCACGCCCCTGAGTGCCAGACATTCCTGTTGTTGTTTGATAGGTCAATTTATGCTACAATCCAACCGCAACGCTAATTTGCTCACAACTGGGATAGGAAGGCGTACTATGACAACGAAAGCGAAAGTAGCAGCACTCTACACCAAGCCCGAGACGGTGTTGGACGACTACGAACGGCTGATACACCTGGCCGATTTCACAAAGTACTTGGACCCCGGCACCACTACCATCCTGAAGGACAATATCTCTTGGCACTTCCCCTTCCCTGGGGCAAACACCACTCCCTGGCAACTGGAAGGGATCATCTTGGCGCTACAGAGGGCCGGTTATACCGACCTCTCGTGTGTGCAGAACAAGACGGTGGTGATCAACACCTTCAAGGGCGAAGACCTCAACCACTACGTGCCCATCTTCCGCCACTATAATATCCCCGTGCTGTACAACTTCATCCCAGAGGATATGGCTTGGGTCCCCTACCAGCCGAAAGCGGAGATGCTGGTCCTGGACAAAATCTTCGACTGGGGCATCCGCATCCCGGATTACTTCCTGGGCAAAAACATCATTCACCTGCCGACGGTCAAGACCCACATCTACACTACGACCACGGGCGCGATGAAGAACGCCTTCGGAGGGTTGCTGAGCACCTATCGGCATTACACCCACTCCTGGATTCACGAGACGCTGGTGGACTTGCTCGCGATCCAAAAGGAAATCCACACCGGCATCTTCGCCGTGATGGATGGCACCACGGCGGGCAACGGCGAGGGGCCGCGCCTGATGACGCCGGTGACGATGAACATCATCCTGGCCTCTGGCGATCAGGTGGCAATTGACGCGGTGGCGGCGAAACTGATGGGCTTCGATCCGCTCTCCATCGGCTACATCCGCCTGGCCCACGAGCGGGGGCTGGGGGTAGGGGACGTGCGCGAGATCGAACTGGTGGGCGACGATATCTCCGGTGAGGAGTACCACTTCCACGTGGGCTACAACGTGCACCGCTTCCTGGCCTGGCTGTCGTGGTATGGGCCCACTAAGGTCTTCCAGAAACTCATCTTCCGCACCCCGCTATGTGCCATCCCCAACCTGGTGAGCGAGGCGTACCACGATTATTGGCGCTGGCCGACGAAAGAGCGCAAAATCTACGAACGGTGGCGCGGGGATTCGCCGTGGGGACGGCTGTTCGTGGAGTATGAGCAGCGCGGCATCATCGGTGCGCCCGGGGTCTAATCAGGTTGAGGGGCGTAAAAAGGCAGAGCTACCGCTCCCTACCCTATCAGGGTGCGGTAGCTTTTGTGTTCGCACCAACAAATATCAGCAGATTTTGATCGGGTATGACCTAGTCGCTCGTCCCAGGGGATACCAACGTAATGGTGGGATCGAAGGCAGTGCCGTCATAGTAGTCGTTCCCGCGTTGGGCGATGCGGAAGTATATGCTATCGCCGACGGCCACCTCAGTGGTGAGGTCGAACGCGTATCCCACCCCATCATTGAAAGCCAGGGTGCGTTCCCACAACTTGGTGGCATTCTTCCAGATGCTCACGATGACCCCATCCCCACCGCCCGTGTTCGACTTGCGAGCATTACCCGTGATGCGCACCGTCCCCGTCACCGGACTGCGCCACCGCCGGGCCGCCTCGTAGATGCTGGGATGGCCACCATCCCCCCACAAAAGACACCACTGGGTGCCCGGAGCTTTCCACTTATCACCTGAGACAGTCATATACCGATAGGTCGAACTAACCCGGTACTGGTAATACCACTGGTTGGCCCCCTGCTCCAAACTGAAGCCCGTGCTGGCCCTCCAAGCAATGCCTGATGGCGTCGAAGTCGGCGTGGGTGTGATGGTCGGCGTGCGTGTAGCGCCGCCAGTGGGAGAGGGCGTGGGAGAGGGGCCAGTGATCAACGTGATGGTGGGGTCGAAGGCCGTGCCGTCGTAGTAGTCGTTCCCGCGCTGGGCGATGCGGAAGTAGATGCTATCGCCGACGGCCACCTGAGTGGTGAGGTCAAAGTCGTACCCCACACTATCATTGAAGACCAGGGTGCGCTCCCACAACTTGGTGGCATTCTTCCAGATGCTCACCGTAACGCCATCCCCACCGCCCGTGTTCGACTTGCGAGCATTGCCCGTGATGCGTACCGTCCCCGTCACCGGACTGCGCCACCGCCGGGCCGCCTCGTAGACGCTGGGATGGCCACCATCCCCCCACAGCAGACACCACTGGGTGCCCGGAGCCTTCCACCTGCCACCTGAGACCACCATATCCCGATAGGTCGAGCCATCCCAGTACTGGTAATACCACTGGTTGGCCCCCTGCTCCAAACTGAAGTCCGTGCTGGCCCTCCAAGCAATGCCTGATGGCGTCGAAGTCGGCGTGGGTGTGATGGTCGGCGTGCGTGTAGCGCCGCCAGTGGGTGAAGGCGTGGGAGAGGGGCCAGTGATCAACGTGATGGTGGGATCGAAGGCCGTGCCATCGTAGTAGTCGTTCCCGCGCTGGGCGATGCGGAAGTAGATGCTATCGCCGACGGCCACTGGGGTGGTGAGATCAAAATCGTGCCCGAGACTATCATCGAAGGCCAGGGTGCGTTCCCACAACTTGGTCGAGTTCTTCCAGATGCTCACGATGACCCCATCCCCACCGCCCGTGTTCGACTTGCGAGCATTGCCGGTAATGCGCACCGTCCCCGTCACCGGACTGCGCCACCGGCGGGCCGCCTCATAGGTGCTGGGATGGCCACCATCCCCCCACAGAAGACACCACTGGGTGCCTGGAGCCTTCCACCGCCCGCCTGAGACCAGCATATCCCGATAGGCCGAGCCGTCCCAGTACTGGTAATACCATTGGTTGGTTCCTTGCTGTAAACTGAAGCCTGTGCTAGCCTTCCAGGAAGTGCTTGATGGTGGCATGGGTGTAGGCGTGCGAGTGCGCGTAGGCGTGCGGCTAGGAGTCGGCGTGGGCGCTGTACCACGAAGCCAGAAGGTGGCCGAACAGTACTCACAATCTGTGGCACTGAGCCAGACTACGGCATCATTTCCATTCGGGTGTCCAGGCAAAGCGGGTTCGACGTGATCGGCCCAGAACCCTGGGGGAGGAGTCACCTGCACACGCCAAGGAGCCCTACAGTCGGAAGTGTAGAACGACCAGAAGCCGTCGGGCTTGCTGATAGTCTGATCAATCGCCTGCCAGTAGCCTGTGGACCAGAACTGTAACGATAGGGTGGCTCCGCCGATGCCAACCGAGTTGGCCACGTTGCGGACGTAGCCACTGACATTACGCGGGCAGTTGCCAGGCGGTGGTGGGGTGCACGTAGGCGTGCGAGTTGGTGTTATGGTAGGCGGTGGACCAGCAGTAGCAGTCCGCGTAGGAGTGGCCGGGGTGGTACCGGGACAGGCTTGTGTGGTAGCGCAGGCGGTGTCGCTAGGATCAGACTCGAAGCTGCTTCTGTATGCCTTCACATAGAAGCAATAGCTTGCGCTGCAATTCAATCCTGTCACCTGGTAGGAAGTGGAACTGGTGGAGCCGATGTACCTGCCATCGCTGTAGTAGACCTTGTACCCATCTTTCTCGCCGCCGGGATCGTTCCACGAGAGGTTGATCTGGGAACCGGACACTGCCGAGGCCGTTAGGCCCGTTGGCTTGTTTGGCACGACGGTGAAGTTGCACGTGCTACTCCAGCCCGTCTCTATCCCTGCACTGCTGCTCTTGCCCTTGACATGCCAGGAATAGTTGCCGCACCAGAGTTGCCCTGGGTTCCAAGATGTACTCCCGATCCATCCCGAGCCAATGGTGCCTGCAGGGCCACCCCAGTACTCCGCGTAGTACTGGCTACAGTTGCCGCTCCAAGAGAAGTTCACGCTGCTGCTCTGGTTAATTCTAAGACCATTGCACGGACTTGACGGAGAAGGTGTGTTGCACGTGGAAGAAGGGCAGTTGGGGCTGCTGAAGACCTCAAATGACGAGACGTTGTCATTAAGGCCCACACCGTTATCAAAAGTATCACCAGCAAAGTCGCTGTCATCGCCACTGCGACAGATAGAGCCTCCCCCGCGATCGGAGTGCTCGTACAGTCGGACTGACCAGCCAGATGGGACCCTGACGGAGGAGGCCTGGTCGTTGAAAGAGCCAGGGACGTTTTGCCAGCCGGTCGTAGAGCGTATAACGTAGCCACTTCCTTCCCCCTCGCCACCGCAGTTATAGTTGTTGTGCTTGTAGAGGATGAGGCCACCCGATTGAGGGCAATCCGGTGGCGGACTACAGTTATAATTCTTATTAAAATGCCGGTTGCCGCGAGGCGAGTAAGCTGCATTGCCCGCCTTATCCCAGATATCTAGGCCGAGGGTCACCTGACCATCTGGAACACCATCATTACACATGTCCCAGTCAAATTCAAACGGCGAGGAAGTGAAATCAGGCCCTACCTGACGCCAACTCCCGTTGTTGTAGTAGGCCGTAAAGTGCGCCTTTTGCAAACCACTACCGCCGGAGTTATCTTGAGCCCAGCCAGCCAAGTGCACAGTGCGGCTCGTGATCGTTGCCCCTTCGCTTGGGCTGGTGATATCGCCGTCAGGGGGCGTACTGTCAACGCCACCCTTGTATCCAATGAACCGTCCGCCCTTGCTTTGGTACGTAGTCCGGCTGTAGGACCATGATCGGGTGCACCCACCAGTTGCGCCACCAGGGCAATTGCCGTTTTGCTCCAGGACAACCACATTTTTGGTGTTGGGATCCACGCTCGTTACGTAGGCAACATGGGGATATCCCGGCATACACAATACATATCCAGGTTGTGGATCCTCGTATATCGGGAAACCAGCCTGTTGCGCAGCCGTGATCCAGTTGGCTGGACTCCCCCAACTCGTATCACCGAAGTCCGGCCGTCGATATCGCGCATACCAGGTACAATTGCCAGGCCGACAGTCACTGCACCCCTGAGCGATACACTTGCTCTCGTCGCCCCATCCAGAACTAGGATTGTCACAAGCTTTACCTGTGCAACTGCAGCACCACGCGCAGGGGTAGGGGTTATTCGTTGGATCGTACTCGTTGCAACAGTAATGCTGAATGACCAAAGACGTTGCCCCTACTGGCTTCAACTCCGGCAATAGGGTGACATTAGAGAACTCCCCAGACTCCAATCGAAAGCTATCCAAGATAGCTCGAAATTCATCCACGGAAGCCGGACCTGCTAGACGAAAAACGGTACCTCTCGTGCGCCAAATTGCAACATAGTACTCCACGCCTGGCTCCACCTTTCGTAGGAAGACAGCAGCGGGACAACCAGCAACTATGGCATTTGGAGCCGTAGGCAACAGATTGTCTTCAACCCATCGGTAATTTTGATACCAGTCTAGGAGGGATAATCCGGCAGAGTCTTCAAAGACATCCAGAAGGAGGTAATGCGTGGGCCCATGCCACAACTTCCACCTACTGCGGATGACTGATTCAGGCGCATCCGATGAAGAGACTTCTTCCCGTTGCACACCCCATTTAGTGCTAGCACGGAAAGAGAATCCATAGATTGGATCCGTGTAGACCAGCGATAGGGTGCCCATAGTAGTAAAGCTCGGGATCGAGGAAGGGTATACTGTGCCTAGATCGGCAGTAACAAAGTTGTTGCGGGTGAAGGGATCGGCACCAACAGACTTTGATTGTCCCACAGGCAAGATGCTCGTGAGGACCAGAATCCCCACAATTATTACATAGAAGAGGGCTTTCCTTCTCATTGTTATGCCTCCTCTGCTTCTAAAAGACCACGCGCCGCGAAATGGTTTGCTCCGCATGCTATGTTGAGCGAAACCGCATCTGCGATGCGGCCCTCACCGAGCCGGTACATCTATCGGGGGAAGATAAACCACGCTCACCTCGCTCCCCACTACATTGAGGTTGTGCCAACCTCCGCCATCCATGGCAGTGTACACAATGACTCCCAAACGATAGCGACCAGCAGGTATCCGGCGAGGGAACGGCACTTCGTAATAGTCCGCTACCACCTCGCCAGGAGCCCAGCGTGTGGTGGGATACATCCCCAGCACAGGATCTCGTCTATCTTCTGCCCAGAGTTGGGTTCCACTTTCGTCAAAGATGCGTAAGGAGATCGAATAATCCGCTTTCAGGGACCTGAGGGCTCGGAAATACAAAGTTAAAGGCCAGACGTAGCCAGTCGAAAAATCGGTCTGATAAAAGCGGAAGCCAACTAATTCGATCTCACCCTCTAGATTGACTCCTAACAGGTTGATGTCAGCGGGAATCTGGAGATCCGGCGTTGTCGTTACCTTTACCAAAGGCCCTGTACAAGTTAACCTGTGAGTCTCGCCAACTCCAGGTAGAGTCCTTGCCAGATAGGTGGGATGGCCGGTTGCCAACGCTTTCGGCCAGCGCTCGATAGGATATACCACTGTTACGTCCGGACGCCACCCTTCCACTTGTTGGAAGTACCACAATGGGGTGGCCTGCTCCCAATCTGCCACGATGATGCTATCCGGCTCAACAAACGGCAGACTATTGGCGACGAAACGCTGGGCCAGATAGCCGTTCTTTAGGTCCTGACGCCAGATATCGAGGGGGCCGCCATCCAAGTGCATCTCCCGGAAGGTTGGATAATTCCTCCAAAGTGGGATGGCGACAAACAACACCAAAGAGGCCAAAGCAATACTGGCTATCCCATAGCCAATGGCCCTCCATTGTGTGACCAAAGTTTCACTCGCTAACAATACCCAGGCAATTCCCTCTCCTATCCACAAGGTGAAAATCACAAATGAAGGCAAGGAGAAAACCCAGTGGCGAGGCACCTGGTATCCGGCAGCAAGCGTGCTTTGAAATATAAAGCCCAGAGCGAGAAACACACATAAAGGGTTGTGTGTTCTAACCTGTTGGATGATACCAGCCAGTCCGAGGATGACACCGTAGTGAGTAAACTGAGCCAGCAGGCTTTTCCCGTAGTCGGCTATTTTCTCCCCAAAACCTATATAGGGTTGGATGACGCTCAGATACCCTCTATCTAACAAGTAAGCCATCCATCCTTGCAACGAGGTCGGCCGCCATGTCCCTGGAGGAAGTCCCCGATTGGCGCCGATTGGCAGCCACAGGTAAAGGCTCAACGGCAGGGCTACCAGAAGCGCGATTCTGCCTGAATAGCGCCAATCGCTCAGCAAGTATGGATCGCGCCAGACCCAATAGCCGAGAAGAAGGGGGAGGAAGACCAGCATAGAACGGTGATGAGTCAGGCTTATCCCATAGCACAGGGCACACAAACTCAGGTTACGGTTACTGGGTACTCTGGACCACCGAACCAGCGTGAAGAGCACCAAGGACAACAGGAACACATTCAGGGCATATTTGTCTGCGATGATCGCTTGGCTCCAGAAAATCTCCGAGACGCCTAGCAACAGAGCAGCGAAGAAAGCAGCAAGTTTAGAGCCTGTAGATAACTGGATGGTGAGATAGATCAAACCCACTGCCGCTGCACTCACCAAAACCGAGAACAGATTCATCCGATAGGCCACCGAACCGATCGGCATGGTGGTCAACAACAATTTCCCTAATAGTGTCTGGAGGGGATAGCCTGTAGGATGAGTCAGACCAAGGATGGAAGGTACAAACTGGAGTTCACCGGCGTCTCCGCCTAAAGCGCCCGGTGCGATCGTTCTCAGGTAAAGCGCCAAGCAAGTCCCAGCGACGACGATCCCCAGCAGGGTGTTAACGCACTGCGGAGTATTACGACCGCTCCCGGATAGAGTGCCATGACGCACCCGATTGCTAATCCAACCAGTTGCAAGATCGAACCAACCCATCGTTTGTCTCTTACTGAGCAAGCGAAACAAGCGACAAGAGCAACAGCCGGGTGCAGCGAAGCAATGTTGCCTACAATTGTTACATGCTAAGAGCCGGTTCTAATTCATTTACAGTATACCACGAAGCATGGGTTTTGTCAATGAGACTTAATCCGTCGCGCGAACTCGCGCCCGAACTCCCATGCCCACGTCAGGTCCTCAGCGCTCGGCGCGAATTTCACCGCCAAGTTAGCCTCCACCACCTCGAACCCGGCCTCGCGCAATTGGGCCTCCATCTCACCCACCACCCGCGGCGCCCAGCCGTAGGAACCGAAGGCAGCGCCGAGTTTGCCCTTCGGCTTTAGCCCGCGCAGGTCGGCCAGAAAGGCGGCCATGTTGAGCAGCATATCGCCGTTATGCGTGCTCGACCCCACCACCAGCCCCCGCGCTTCCAACAGTTCCTTGACGACGTCAGTGCGGTCGGCCATGGGCAGGCCTCGCAGCGCCACCCCCACGCCCTCTTCGGCGATGCCCTCGGCGATGGCGCGGGCCAGTTGCTCGGTGGAACCCCACATGGTCTCGTAGACCACCAGCGCCCGGGCCACCGTCTCGCCCTGCGCCCAGCGCAGGTAGGCGTTCACGATCTGCATCGGATCTTTGCGCCAGATCACGCCGTGACTGGGGGCAATGGTCTCGATGGCCAGGCCCATCTTCTGCACTTCCTCTATCTTCTTGACCACCAGGGGGCTGAAGGGCAGGAGGATATTGGCGTAGTAGCGGGCTGCCTCGTCCCAGAGCACCCAGGGGTCCACCTGATCGGCGAAACGCTCGGCGCTGGCCAGGTGCTGGCCGAAGGCGTCGTTGGGCAGGAGAAGGGCGCGTTCTGGGATATAAGTGAACATGCTATCCGGCCAGTGGAGCATAGGCGCCTCGAGAAAAGTGAGGGAGAGGCCGCCCAGATCAATCCGGTCGCCTGATTTCACTACAGTGAAATCGCGGTCTAAGGGGCCGAAGTAGCGCCCCAGGCTCTCGGTGCCCTTCGCCGTGCAGATCAACTTGGCCTGCGGCGCGAGGGCCAGAACACGGGGGATAGCGCCGGAGTGGTCAATCTCGCCGTGGTTGGCGATGAGGTAGTCAATGCGCGCTGGATCCACAAACTCGCGAATGCGTTCGAGCATCTCGTCGGCGAAGGGAGCCGCGACGGTGTCCACTAAGGCGATTTTCTCCCCTAAGACCAGGTAAGCGTTATACGTGGTGCCACGAGGGGTGGTGTAGGTATAGCCGTGGAAATTGCGCACGTTCCAATCCACCGCCCCAACCCAGTAGACGTTCTCAGCAACCTGAACTTTCATTGTTGGTGCCTCCTTTATTTGTGTGGGGAATATCCCGCGATTCCGTGTTATTATACCGCATATGGGCGGGATTGGCTGTGACTTTGGTCACTGAAGCCAGCCGAGGTTTTGACAATCTATCCACAGATTCTTAGAATCCTTGTGCAAAGAGGAAAGGCCACGTGGCGAATCACAATGGCATCCAAGATGATACGGGGATGGCCAACGAGCCTCCACAAGGACCCAGATCTCGGCTCCTTATGCCGCTGTTTTTCATTGTCTTACTCCTTCTGCTCGGACTAGTGACCACTAGTTCCTTTCTAACGCGTGATACCAGGTTCGTCTCTCTCTCTCTCCATCTCCGTCTGTGACGACACCCGCGCCTACGCTAACCCATACTCCAACGCCTACATCTACCACCACTGCAACGCCAACTGCCATTCCCACCCAAACCGCCACGGTGTTGCCTACAGTAGTGGCTACCTGCCCAGCAGAGCGTGTCTTAGATGTACCACTTATCCCACAGGAGCGCCCTCTTTCATGTGAATTTGCTGCCATGCGAATGGTACTGGCTACTCTTCTTGGCCGCGCTCCTACTGAGGACGAAGTAATGTCTTGTGTCCCACGAGATGCTAATCCCCACTTCGGCTTTCGCGGTGACCCAGGCGGGCGCAATCGCAATGCTGATGGCTCTATTAATTGGGAGAATTATGGAGTCTACGCCCCGGCAGTAGCCTCTGCCCTCAACGCATGCTTCCTGGGGCCTAACGGTAAATTCGAGGCAATAGCGGCAACAGGGGTAACCTACTCAGAAGTGGCAGACTCTATTCTGCACGGCTACCCAGTGATCGTCTGGGTAGCAACAGGTCAGCCAGAGACAGTCGGCCTCCACACCCCTGAAGGTGAGATCACGCTGGTTGCCGGTGAACACGTATGGGTCGTGTACGGCTATCATGCCAATAACACATTCGATGTCCTTGACCCCTATCCAGTGAAGAGCGGCCGACGATTGCTCGCTCGACAGGCCTTTCCCAACTGGCGTCTCTTCGAGAACATGGCTGTTTTCATCGTGCCGCAGTAGGCGCAGTGGCCAGCCTCCACAGTTCAGGACGTGCGTGTAGATCGTTGTCGTTTTCACATGCTTGTAGCTAAGCAACTCCAGCACGGGCCGGATATCGTAGGCGCAAAGCGTCGCCTTGCCCTTACAAGCAGGTGGGTGGCGAAACTATGATGGAAAGTGTGGCAGTGACGTTCTGAACTACGGCTAAATGGGTAGAAAGGGCTTCGATTTCGGCGTTGCCTATCACTTGTGGATGTTACTTGCCGTGGAAAAGGATATAGCGCTTGATCCAGGCGACGTAAGCCTGCTCGGTGCGGATGGAATAGTGTTTGAGGCGCAGGGCGTCGCGGACTTGATCCAAGAGTTTCTTGGAGCGTTGCTCCACCATAGATCGCCTCCTCAAAGTTGACAAAGAGGGACTTGTATTCTATCATAAAACTGTTATCAGACCCACATCGCAAACCAGATTGCCCAATCCAGACTCTAAGGTGCTATAGCCGAAATTCGGCATAAGTCAACTCTTGGGGATGCTATGCCGAACCTATTCTATGTAGAAACCGAGGCAGTTAGGGCCGAAATAGTTCGGCATACTCAATAGTTATGCGGCGTCAAAGGAATGGCAATTGCAACAAATCACAAAAACCGAATCTCTAAGGAGGAATCACAATGAAAGGTCAAATACTAGACTTTTCGGTTCAGGAGAATTCTGGCGTCATCTCCGGATCTGATGGTGCGAGATACATTTTCAACGGAGCGGATTGGAAGGGCGATCGCCCGCCTTCTCGTGGAATGTCAGTCGATTTTGAGGCCGATGGCAATCACGCCAAATCCGTGTTTCTTGCATTAGGTAGCACCGCATCAGGCTCGAAGGACAAGACAGCTGCGGGACTGCTGGCTATTTTTCTCGGTGGCTTAGGGATTCACAAGTTCTACCTTGGGTTCACCGGCCCAGGTCTTGTGTATCTTCTCGTCAACACCATCGGGCTTGCGATTACTTGGATGCTCCTTTTTATCCCCAATATTGCCCTCGAGGTGATGGCTTTTGTTGAGGGAATCATCTACTTGACGAAATCCGATGAGGAATTCGAGCAGATGTATGTAGTCCAGAGGAAGCAGTGGTTCTGAGTTGATATGAACGTTTTGCTGTCTGACGGCGTAGGCAACCGCATAACAAGGCGCTGCACCTGACCGCTATTCCGCTGCGCTCCATAGCGGCAGGTGAGCTTTAACGTTAGGACAAGAGGCTGACCTTATCACACGCGAGGTCAGGTGGCTTCATTCCATAAGCGCTTCTTACCAATCCTTCACCGCTGCCCGTTCCCTCACGATACGCTCGTACACCGCTGCTGTCCGCTGGGCGATACGGTCCCAACTGTACTCGGTGCGCACTATGCGGTAAGCGGTTTCCGCCCTCTGGCGTGCCCAGTCGGGCCGCGCAAGAGTATGGTTGATGCCCCAGGCCAGTGAGTCCACGTTGTCCGGGTAAACGAGCACCCCCGTCTCCCCGTGCTTCACTACCTCGTGTAGGCCTCCCACATCGCTCGCCACTACCGGCGTTCTCGCTGCCATAGCCTCCAGAGCCACGATACCGAAGGGCTCGTACAGGCTGGGGAAGACCGCCAC